>CAYTXA010000074.1:0-9891 GCA_964440865.1 uncultured Muribaculaceae bacterium
TGAGAGTCAGACCATCTCTCATCGGGAAGTCGTAAGTCGCTGCCAATTTCGGCACGATTTCCCAGTTCGAATTGTGCTCCGTCCCCTCGAAACGTGTCTCGAGCGGGAGGTATTTCTTCATGAATCCCACGAGGCTGTAGTTCACGAGCGAATGGCTGTCGTAGTTCATCGTCCCGCCCTCATAGTCTATGCGCAGGCCCGCGGTCACGTTCCATCTTCCGAAAGAGAAGTAGGACTCATGGTAAAGCGAAGCATTGTAGGTGGGGATTCCGAAGTCGCTGTATATCACGAAATTGTCCTCGAGAAAATCCACTTTGCCGAACTGCTCCGGAATGTTCTCGTTGGCGTTCGCAAGGATCAGCCTGTCTATGCCGTCGTGCATGAACGTCACAGGGGCGGACATGTCGAGATAGCGGTAATAGAGGAAAGCTCCGCTCTGCCAGTTCCACCAGGGAATGTGCGTCTTGGGGCGCAGGATAAGTTCCTGAGTTGCACCGTATTCCCTCTGCGACTGCCTCAGCGTGAACATGTCGTCCGTCGTGAAATCCTGGTCCATGTCCATCCTGTCGAAAAGCAGCTGCAGGCTGGAGATGCTGTGGAGGACGTAGTATCCCATCTCACGCCGTATCTTGAACCCGTCCGTGACCGTCGCCCTCTTGTAGCCGCAGTACCTGTTGTAGCTGACTGGCAACACCTTGCCGTCCCCGATCCTGGCATAGGGATATCCTCCCTGGTCCAGAAGGCTGAAGCTCAGGATGTTTTCCATCCCGTCCCTGACCTTTAGCCTGAAACGTCCGGAGAGGGTGTTGTATGGATCTATCTTCGAGCCGTCGTAATCGTTTGTGTAGTATCCGTTTCCGCGTCCGAAGCCCAGGACTGCCGATGCCCTCTCCCCATACCATCCGGCCTTCGCTTTCAGCTCGCCTGCAGTGCCGTAGGAGATGCTGCCTCCGATTCCTTCATAGTCTCCCGGGGCAAGGGTGCCCAGGCTCATGAGTCCTGTCATGGAGTTGCGTCCGTAGAGCGTTCCCTGCGGCCCGCTCAGGAAATCTGCTCTCCTGATGTCGAGGAAATCGAAATCGTAGGCGTTCTTGTCCAGGACGGGGATGTCGTCGATGTAGAGGCCGATGACCGGGTTGTCGATCCTGGAACCGAAGCCGCGCATGTAGACGGTCGAGGTCATTGCGGATCCATAGTCCGGGATCAGAAGGTTGGGAACGGAGGCGGAGAATGCCCTGGGGGTTTCCATGGCTCTCTGCCTGAGGTCGTTGAGGAAGATTGTCGTGGTCATCGCCGGGATGTCTTCCGCTGCCGTCTGCTGCTTTGCCTCCGAAATGATGCTCGCAGTCCGGATCGTGTCAGTTATGGCCGATTCCGCCGATTCTGCCGTGATGGTATAGTCTTTCACCCCGGAATTAGGATTTTCCGGAACCGCTAGTAAGGCTAGAGCTATGGAAATAATCAGGGCTGCAAACATACAATAGCAAATATAGGAGAATATTTGCTCAGAGTTTAGGATTTTCCCGCAGCAATAGGACTATTCCTGCATCGGCGTGTCAAAGATTGTAATCTTTCAGATACTCCAGATCCTCCGGAGAGTACAATATGCTGTCGAGCAGACCCATGCGCCCGGCGATCATGTATGCTGCAAGAATTGCCGCCAGTGCGGCCAGTACCCACAGCAGTATCTTCCACCATCGCCTTCCGTGAGACTCCGCCGTTTTTCCCTCCAGTGCTTCTGCCGCCTGCTCTTCTGCCGCCTGCTCTTGGGCTGCCTTTGGCTCTTCTTCTGTCGGTTCCGACGTTGCCGGCGCTGGCTCTTCCTTGGCTTCCGGCTCCGGTATTGCCGCTTCCGGCGCTTTTCCCTCCGGCTCTTCTGCTGCCGCTTCCGGCTCTTCTGCCGCCGGCTCCGGGACACCCGCTTCCGCAGCTGCCACCGCTGGCTCCGGCACTTTCTGCTCTGCAACGGTCGCTTCCTCCGGCTCTTTCTCCTCTTCGTCAGGCACAGGCGCAGCCTCCTCCGCCGGTTGTTCTGGCGCCAATTGCTCCTCTATCGGCATTTCCTCTTCTGGCTGCTCTGGCACCGGCTGTTCCAGCGCCGATTCTTCTACCGCCGGAACATCTTCGACCTCCTGCGTCTCCGTAGCTACAGCCTGCTCCGGTGCGGGTTTTGCCCCGGCAACAGGCTCACTTTCAGGCGAATCCAGGATAGACCGAAGCGACGAAACAGCCGCGCCTACCTCCTCCTTCGTCTCCACATGAGTCTTCAGCGACACCGGCTCCAGCGCAAACCCCGCCGGCCATATGTCGAGATCCTCATCCGCCACAAAGAAGAAATTGTTCTCCTTCGTCGCCCTCAGACGGCCCAGCCCCGGAAATATGATTGTCTTCTTCTCCTTCAGCACAACCTTCATCTCCGTCAGGAAATCCATGATGATGGGCCTCGCCTTCTCAGCCGGAATATGGTTGCTCGAAGCATAGAAACGGACAAGCGAATCATCGCTGCCATTCTCCCTCTCACGGAAATACAGCCTCCTGTAAGGCGGATTTATGGTATATCCCTTGTCCGAAAAAGTGGACGGGACAATCTCGGTCACAAACGTACCCAGCCCCGGAAGCGTCACCTCGTCCGAATCGAGGATCAGCTCCCTCACCATTTTCGAGAGAAGGTCTATATCCATAGCAAGTTGCTGTTCAGGAAATTGGGAATGTCTATGCTTGCCCTGTCGGCACGCAGTCAACAAAGATATGAAAAAAATTGCTGAAAAAATTTGCTGAAACAGGAATTTGGCGTATATTTGCAATCCCAAACCACGGAAAAGCATGCTTCCAGTGCTGACACGAGGTGAGGGAACATTCCTCAATAGCTCAGTTGGTTAGAGCACCTGACTGTTAATCAGGGGGTCGTAGGTTCAAGTCCTACTTGGGGAGCTCCTTTAAGGCGCTTGCATCTGCATGCGCCTTTTTTTGTGTTCCCTGCCCTGACCCTAAGCTGCAGCCCCGCCACACTCGCCCTTGCGGAGAAAGGGAGGATTTGGTATCTTTACATAAACATGACAAGCAATATGAAAACTGCATTGGTAACCGGTGCGAGCAGCGGAATCGGCTTCGCGACATGCGAACTGCTCGCGGCGAAAGGACTGAAGGTCTATGGAGCGGCACGCCGGGTCGACCGGATGGAACCGTTGCGGGCGAAAGGAACCGATACCCTGAGGCTGGACGTTACGAGCGAAGAATCCATGGTTGAGGTAGTCCAGACCATCCTCGCGGACGCAGGCAGGATCGACGTGCTTGTGAACAATGCCGGATACGGAGAGCTCGGACCGATGGAGACAGTGTCCATGGAAAATGCACGTGAACAGCTGGAAGTCAACCTGTTCGGAGCTGCCAGACTCACCCAGCTCGTCCTTCCGGCCATGCGGAAACAGGGGAGCGGACGCATCATCTTCGTCTCATCGATAGCAGGAAAGATTCCCCTTCCATTTTGCTCATGGTACAATGTCTCGAAATTTTCCATCGAAGCCCTAGCCGAAGACCTCTCCATGGAAGTGGCCAGCCAAGGCATCAGAATTTCCATCATAGAACCAGGTGCCATCGGGACAGCATGGGGCACGATTGCCGCCGACAACCTCGAAAAGTCCTCCGGGGGAACACCATATGAGAAGGCTGCATCAGCCGTTGCGGCTCTAACACGCAAGTACTACACATCCAACGCCTTGCCAGGCCCGGAAACCGTTGCCAGGACTATAGTCCGGGCAGCGTGCTCGCAGCATCCCCGCCTCCGCTACCACACGGGAGCCCTCGGAGTCGCCGCTCCTCTGATGCGGCATATCCTCCCCGCGAAATGGTGGGACAGGATTCTCATGAAAGGTGCGGGCATCGAATGAAATTGCTATTTTTGCAAAGCAATGGAAAAGACCAGGATAATATTCGTCTGCCACGGCAACATCTGCCGGAGCCCCATGGCGGAATACATCTTCAAGGACCTTGCGGACAAGGCAGGGCGCGGGGAGGAATTCCTCGTCAGCTCGGCAGCGATCTCCTCAGAAGAGGAAGGGAACCCGATCTATCCTCCGACCCAGCGGGTCCTCGTGGCCCATGACGTGCCCCTCGGGCATCACAGAGCCCACAAAATCACCCCTGAGGAATACCGGGAGGCGGATATTGTCGTGATCATGGACGAGAGCAACAGACGCTACCTCGACAGGATTGTCCCCGGTGCCGGAGAGGACCGGAAGGTGCGCATGATGCTGCCGGGACAGATCGTCGCCTTGGTACGACGGCCAGCATGAACGCGCGTACGAGGAGATACTCGAGGGCTGCCGTCTGCTGCTCCGGGAACTGACTGACTGAAAAATGGAACTCATATATCCAGCATACGAAGTGCCGCTTTTGCCGCGGCCGAATGTCTCCCACCCCTCCGAACCGATTCCTCCCGGAACCGAAATGCTGCCGGCAGTGGATGAGAACGGAAACGTAATAGGCAGGATGACAAGGGATTATGCCCATGGCGGAGATTGCCCCATGCACCCCGTCGTGCATCTCCACATCCTCCGCCGCGACGAAAAGCTCTACCTGCAGAAGCGCTCCATGAAGAAGAAACTGCTTCCGGGCTACTGGGACACGGCAGTCGGCGGACATGTCTCCTTCGGAGAGGGCGTGCTCGAGGCCCTCTACAGGGAAGCTTCCGAAGAACTGGGATTTACGGAATTCAACCCCATCCCTGTCACGACCTATGTGTTCTGGGGCAATCACGAATGCGAGCTGGTCAACGTCTTCGCTTGCGTCGGGAACAACTTCAGTCCGAAGCCGGACCACGACGAGGTGTCGGAAGGCAGATGGTGGTCTGCGGAGGAAATCGAGGAGAATTTGGGAAAATCCATCTTAACTCCTAACTTTGAGCAAGAGTATGTCAGGATTAGAAAAGCCCTGGCCAGCCTGCTCTAGCAATGGAAAGAATATACGACGCCACAAGTGAAAGGGTCCGTGACACCGAAGGTCTCCGAAAAATTGCAGAATCTTCCGACGGACAATATACTCTTCTGAAAATCAGGGACAACAATGTGGACGAGGGACCGTCGATGAGAAGCCGCATGGCGGACATCGCCGATGCATCGTCCTCCGATCTTGTCTATTCCGACCACTATGACCGCGTCGGGGCGGGCCTCCTTCCGCACCCCCTCATCGACTGCCAGATGGGCTCTGTCAGGGACGATTTCGATTTCGGGGCGCTGGTGCTCGTCCGTACCTCCTCGTTCCGCGAGGCTGTGGGGGCTATGGGCATAGACCGCCACTGGGGAGCCTTCTACGACCTGCGCCTGAGGATGGTCAAGATCACCCGCATCAACGAAATGCTCTATACCGAGGAACCTGCGGACACGCGCGCGAGCGGGGTCAGGCAATTCGACTATGTCGATCCGCGCAACCGTCTCTACCAGAAGGAGATGGAAGCCATATGCACCGAAGCTCTCCGCCGCATGGGAGCCCTTCTGACGGACACACCGCAGAGGATTCCCTCGGAAGAGGAAGATTCGGAGGTGTGGCCGGTCACAGCGTCCGTCATCATTCCCGTCAGGAACCGCAGCAAGACTGTCCTTGATGCTGTCGGCAGCGCCCTGAACCAGAGGGCGGACTTCAGGTACAACGTCATAGTCGTCGACAACCACTCCGACGATGGCACAACTGAGGCGCTTGAGGGAGTTGATGACCCGAGGCTGGTCCACATAGTCCCTGACAGGCTCGACCTTGGCATCGGAGGCTGCTGGAACCTTGCCCTGGAGAACCGCCTGTGCGGACGCTATGCCGTCCAGCTGGACAGCGACGATGTCTACAAGAGCCCGGATACCTTGCAGGCAATCGTCACGAAATTCCGCCAGGAAAGCGCTGCCATGGTCATAGGGTCCTACCAGATGACCGACTTCCAGATGAACCCGCTGCCTCCCGGAATCATAGACCATCGCGAATGGACATCCGACAACGGAAGGAACAACGCCCTGAGGATCAACGGACTAGGTGCGCCGCGCGCCTTCTGGACCCCGCTTGCCAGGAAGATAGGCTTCCCGAATGTGAGCTACGGGGAAGACTATGCCATGGGACTGCGGATTTCCCGGCAGTGGCACATCGCCAGGATCTATGACCCGATCTACTGCTGCAGAAGGTGGGAAGGGAATTCCGACCATGACCTGACGCCGGAAAAACTCGGCGCCAACAATCTCTACAAGGACCGTCTCCGCACATGGGAGATCGAAGCCCGCATAGCCATGAACCGCAAATGAGCGAGAATCCCGACATATCGAAATTCATCCATGACCAGCTTTCCGTCTGGCCCCTTGCCGCCGCAAATTTCCGCAACCTGAAGGATGCCGAAAACAGGGAAATGACAATCGGAGGGCTGAGGGTGAAGCTCCAGCACAACCCGGCCAGGATCATCTCCACGGCAGCCAAGCTGGACAAGTCCTCCATCAGCCACCGCCCATGCTTCCTCTGTACGGAAAACCGTCCCGCGCAGCAGAGCAATATCCGTTTCGAAGGACGGAAAGGCCGTGTCTACCATATACTTGTGAATCCATATCCCATCTTTCCGGAACACCTCGTGATTGCCCGGGACCAGCATGTGCCCCAGTCGATCTGGCACCACTATTCCGATATGGAGAAGCTCGCAAGCCATTTTCCGGGATACACTTTTTTCTACAACGGACCGCATTCCGGCGCCTCTGCGCCCGACCATTTCCACTACCAGGGATGCCCGCGCCACCTGATGCCCCTCGAGAATGAGGCCGACCGCCTGCTGGACGTGATCGCCTGCCAGCCGTCGGACGGGGGAGTGCCTAACGGGTCGGAACACCCGTCCGTGCCGGACTACATCGGCGGCGACATAGAATACATTTCTTCCGTGCAGGAGGCTCAACTCTATCATTACAAGCATTTTACGACCGGAGTGTTCTTCCTTCGCTCCCGCACGTCGAAGTCCATGGCGAAGATGTTCTACCGCCTTCTCGACTGCGCTCCCGTGCCGGAAGGAGACAATGAACCTCTGTTCAATGCCCTGACATGGTACCAGCCACTTTCGTTCGAAGCAACCCGTCCCGAGGGCAGCACCCATGGACTCGCCCCGTTCGAATACCGCTCCGTCGTCGTCTTCCGTTCCCGCCACAGGTCGCACCACTACTTTTCCGAAGGGGAAGGCCACCTGACAATGAGCCCAGGATGCGCCGACATGATGGGCATGTTCATCGTCCCGTCGGCAGAGGACTTCGGAAAACTGACCCCGGAACTGCTGGGAGATGTGGTTCGGGAAGTCTCTGTAAGTAAGGATGTTGAGGATGGTATCCTCTGGCGGCTTACCCGCAGGCAGCCCAGGATCTCCGTCGGGATCATGTCCGGCTCCGAGATTACGTTCGAGATAATCAGCGACGGGGCAGGCCCGCAGAAAGTCTCCTATTCCGAGGGCAAAATAGCCTACAACGGGGCCCTCTATGACGAGCTCTATTTCGAGGCGCAGACCCCGTCCACCCTTTTCGCCGTGCCGACGTTTATCCTCTACGGCGTCACGATCGGCAAGCAGTTCCATTGGGAACGCCGCGAAACGCAGAAATTCGCCGGCTCTCTGAAGTTCATCGTGGACGGAGGAAAAGTGGTGGCTGTCAACATCATAGGCGTTGAGGACTACCTCCTCAGCGTGATTTCTTCCGAGATGAAGGCTACGGCGGGGCTGGAACTGCTGAAAGCCCATGCCGTGATTTCCCGCTCATGGGCAATGGCACGCCTGGCGCAGGAGACAAAACCCCGTCCGCTGCCCCGATTTGCCGCCGACCTCTGCAGCGAGCCTGCCCTCGTGACCGCTCTCGACTGCGAGATCAACGCCACCGGGGACGATACTCCTGACGGCATCATACCGGAGCTGATAAGCTGGCAGGACGGGTCTCTCCACAAGAAATTCGATGTCTGTGCAGACGACCATTGCCAACGTTATCAAGGACTTACGGAAGAAATCGTCCCGGATGTCCAGAAGGCTGTGGACGAAACCTGGGGCGAGATCCTGACCTATGGCGGAGAAATCTGCGATGCCCGTTTCTCGAAATGTTGCGGAGGAGTTTCCGAAAAGTTCTCCTCCTGCTGGGACGATACTGACAAGCCCTACCTTCAGGATCTTCCAGATACGCCGGGCCACGATGGCAGTGCCCATGCCTTCTGCGATACGGATGACGTGTCCATCCTTTCCGAAGTGTTGAATGACTACGACATGGAAGACAGGGGATTCTACCGCTGGAGAGTGGAATATGGCAGGGCTGAGCTTGCCGGTCTGATTTCTTCCCGCTATGGCAAGGATATCGGGGAACTCCTCGATCTCGTGCCGGTCGAAAGGGGTCTTTCCGGAAGGATTGTGCGGCTGAAAGTCGTCGGCAGCCTCCATACGTTCATCATCGGCAAAGAGCTGACAATCAGGAGATATCTCTCTAAGACACATCTCAAGAGCTCTGCATTCGACATTACGTTCAGCGGCGAGAAGGTCGTGCTTGATGGCCGCGGATGGGGCCACGGGGTGGGACTTTGCCAGATCGGGGCTGCAGTCATGGCAAGGGAAGGCTATGGCTACAGGGAAATACTGACACATTATTATCCGGGAGCGAAACTGGAGAGAAGATGAGAAGAGAAACTCCATGGCAGTGGATTCCGACGCTCTATTTTGCCGAAGGCATCCCATATTTTGTGGTGAACAACATTTCCGTGTACATGTTCACCAAGATGGGCGTGCCGAACGAGACCATGTCCATGTATACGAGCCTCCTGTATCTCCCATGGGTGATAAAGCCTTTCTGGAGCCCGTTCGTGGACATTCTGAAGACAAAGAGGTGGTGGATCATATCGATGGAGGTGCTCATGTGCCTGTCATTCATCGCATTGACTCTGTCGATTCCGCGTCCGGACGCTTCCGTGATCGCTTCCGGGACCACGTCGGTCGGCCTTTTCATCCCGGCAATCATCTTCTTCTATATCACGGCATTCGCTTCCGCTACCCACGATATCGCCGCGGACGGATTCTACATGCTCGCACTTCCGGCGGACCGTCAGGCCTTTTTCGTCGGGATCCGCAGCACATTCTACCGTCTGTCCTCGATATTCGGGCAGGGTATACTCGTCATGATAGCGGGCCAGATAGAGCTGAGCTCCGGCAACATTCCGTTCTCATGGCGCATGACCATGCTCCTTGCCTCGGCCATTTTCCTTGGCATAACTCTCTGGCACACAAGGTTTCTTCCCGTGTCCCCCGAGGACAGGGCAGAAAATAGGGACGGAGGGGGCAGGAGGATTGCACGCGAATTCGTGGAGGCTTTTGCTTCCTTCTTCCGCAAGAAAAATATCGTGACAGCTCTTGCCTTCCTTCTGCTCTACCGTTTTTCCGAAGCGCTGATGCTCAAGATGGTAGGCCCGTTCCTTCTCGACGGGAAGGCTGACGGAGGCCTCGCCCTTTCGACAAGGACGGTGGGCTTCGTGAACGGGACAGTAGGAGTCGCAGCCCTTGTCGTGGGGGGCATACTGGGAGGCATATTTGCATCCCGCAAGGGACTGAGAAAGAGCCTCTGGCCCATGGCCCTTGCGCTGACGCTGCCGTGTTTCGTCTACGTCTTCCTCAGCGCTGCCCAGCCGTCGGATGTCTGGACCGTGTCCCTTTGCATCGCAGTCGAACAGTTCGGCTATGGATTTGGTTTCCAGGCCTATATGCTCTATATGATATATTTTTCCGAAGGAGAGTTCAAGACTTCCCACTATGCCATCTGCACCGGCTTCATGGCACTCAGCATGATGATTCCCGGCATGTTCGCCGGCTATCTATGGCGCTGGGCAGGTGGATACAGGGGATTCTTCTGGCTCGTGATGGCCGCATGCCTT
>CAYTXA010000075.1:0-9779 GCA_964440865.1 uncultured Muribaculaceae bacterium
CTCGACCATGAGGAAGAAACCCTTCCTGGCGCTTGTCCTGTGGTTCATGAGATAGTTTATTGCATAGGTGGTCGCCTTCGGAAGGAAGTCTCCGCGGCCCTGTGCCATGCTCTGGGTCTCTTCCTTGTGGGGAAGGTAGACAAGCTTCTTTGCGGACGAGGCCTTCGGGTCATTCAGGTCTGTCACAACCGTATAGTCCTCTGCGATAGCCTTCTGCGTTGCTTCCGGCTGCTCGCGGTATACTTCTATCGAGCCTGCGGCGGCGAAATCGATGGCGCTTCCCGGAAGTTCTGCCCATATCTCGGGAGTCAGGTTGCGGTTTATCTGGTGGGCGAAGAATGAGGCAGGAGTTGCACCATTGAGGTCGTCTGTGGAAACTACACCGGAAACTAGCCCTTTCTTCTCGCACATCTCTGGAATGTTGACAAGGTCAGTGCTGTCCACGGCCATTCCGAGCATGTAGTTCGTGGTCTTGTGGCCTGTGGCATAGGCTGTTCCGGATGCGGCGGAATCGGTCGTCACGTTGCTTGCGGACCATGTGGTCACAAATCCCGTTTTCCTGAGGTTGAAGATGGTGAGCTGCTTGTTGTTGGTATAGAATCCGGATGAGAGCTGTGCGAGGCCGGTTCCGTCGCCGATCATAAGGATCACATTGCGTACGGCCTTGTTCGTGCCGTCGGCAGAGAATGATGGGGTATAGGAGCCCTGCGCGGGCACGTTCTCGATTTTTCCGATGACTGATCTGCCCTCTTTAGGATGCTGGGCAGAAGCGCCGACAGCGATAAGCAGCGCTGCAACGGCGAAAATGATTCTTTTCATTTTTCTATAGTTTGTTTTTGTCTGGTTTCCATGGTATTGCGCAGCCACCATCCTTTCGCGATCCTGAGCAGGAACAGGATGCCGCGCACATTCAGGTCCGCACACATCCCGATCCAGAACCCTGCAAGCCCGAAGTGGGGGATGAGGATGAGCGAGAGGCCGATCCTCACGACCCAGATGCTCGAGAAGTTGATGATGCTTGGTATCATCGTGTCCCCGGCTCCGACGCAGATGGCGTATCCGACTATGCCGGCGGCGAACATGGTCTCCGCGAAGCATTCGATTCTCAGCACCTTGGCTCCAAGGGCAACGACCTCCGGGTCCGGACTCATAAGTCCTATGAGCCATGGGGCGGTAAGGAACATTATGGCTGAGAGGAAGGTCATGACCGTCATGCCTTCCAGCATTGTAATCTTTGCGAATCCTTTTGCCAGATCCTTGCGTCTGGCTCCGAGGCTTTGCCCGACAAGGGATGTCGCTGCATCTCCTATGCCATACCCTGGCATGTAGCAGAAACTTTCTGCGGTGATTGCGAAAGAGTTGGCTGCTATGGCTATGTTCCCGAGCGGAGCTACGATGGCGGTGCTCGCAACGTTCGCTCCTCTGATCACGAGGTTCTGCAGTCCCATCGGGACGCTGATCGCAGCAGCACTGCGAAGGCACTTCCCGGTCGGGATGAAGCTTCCGCGCTCATGAGAGAGGGACAGCTCCTTTGAGCGGAAGATGATGTACAGGGTCAGGATCGTTACGGCGACGGTTTCGGCAAGACCGGTCCCAAGGGCTGCCCCTTCCACTCCGAGTCCTGCGCCGGGGATTGTGATCCATCCCAGGTCTCTTGTCGGGAAGATGAGGAAGAAGTTGAAAAACACGTCCATGACGCACATCAGGATCCCGACCATGCTCGGCACTTTCGTGTTCCCTGTGCTCTGCAGCATGCCGACTCCGAGGGCTTCGAACTGCAGTGCCGGGAGGAATGCCATGTTGATCATAAGGTAGGCCGAGGAGTCGGCGAGGATGGACTGGCCTCCTCCGAGCCAGCGGGGAATGTCCTTTCCGAGGATTACTCCGAGACCTCCCAGCAATAGGCTGAAAATCAGCAGTGTAGTTATTCCCTGGCGAAGCACTGAGCGGGCGCTCCCGAAGTCTTTCGCTCCGACAAGGTGGGCGGACTGGACATAGAATCCTGCCGCCGCGGCATAGCAGAAGCTGCCGAACATCCAGAGCACCGTGGAGACAAGGCCAATCGATGCAGCTGCGTCTGCTCCCAGGCTACCGACCATCGAGGCGTCTATGAACTGCATCATGATGGAAGAGAGCTGGGCGATCATCGATGGGGTGGCGAGAATAATGGTCAGACGAAATTGTCTCCGCCAGTCCATGACACCGCCGCCGCGCAGCAGCTCAAGAAGTTCAGCTCTCGATTCAGCCATACTGCAAATATACGAAAAAGGAATCGAAAAGGGGCAGCCAGAGATATTCTGGCTGCCCCTCCAGGAGATATTTCAGAAAAGGACTAGAGCTTCGGGCCGGCTGCTACAAGAGCCTTTCCAGCATCGTTGCCTTCGTACTTCTTGAAGTTCTTGATGAAGCGGGATGCGAGATCCTTTGCCTTTACCTCCCACTGTGCGGGCTCTGCGTAGCTGTTGCGCGGGTCGAGAACCTTGGTGGTAACGCCCTCGAGCTCAACAGGAACCTTGAATCCGAAGATCGGGAGTTCGAAGGTCTCGGCCTTGTCGATAGCGTGGTCGAGGATGCGGTCGATGATGGCGCGGGTATCCTTGATGGAGATGCGCTTTCCGGTACCGTTCCATCCGGTGTTTACGAGGTATGCCTTGGCACCGCTCATCTTCATGTGGCGGACGAGCTCCTCAGCGTACTTGGTAGGATGAAGCTCGAGGAATGCCTGGCCGAAGCAAGCGCTGAAGGTCGGGGTGGGCTCTACGATTCCAAGCTCGGTTCCGGGGATCTTTGCGGTGAAGCCGGAGAGGAAGTAGTACTTCGTCTGCTCGGGATCAAGGATGGATACGGGAGGAAGAACTCCGAATCCATCGGCGGAAAGGAAGATGACCTGCTTTGCAGCGGGACCATGGCTTACCGGCTTTACGATGTTCTTGATATGGTAGATCGGGTAGCTTACACGAGTGTTCTCGGTGATGCTGACCTTCTTGCTGAAGTCGATCTTGCCCTGGGCGTCAACGGTGACGTTCTCGAGGAGGGCGTCACGGGTGATGGCTCCGTAGATGTCGGGCTCAGCCTCCTTGTTGAGGTCGATGACCTTTGCGTAGCAGCCGCCTTCGAGGTTGAATACGCCGTTGTCATCCCAGCCGTGCTCATCGTCGCCGATCAGCTTGCGCTTCGGGTCGGTGGAAAGGGTGGTCTTGCCGGTTCCGGAGAGGCCGAAGAAGATTGCGGTGTTCTCGCCGTTCATGTCGGTGTTGGCGGAGCAGTGCATGGAAGCGATGCCCTTCAGCGGGAGATAGTAGTTCATCATGGAGAAGATACCCTTCTTCATCTCGCCGCCGTACCATGTGTTGAGGATAACCTGCTCCTTGCTGGTTACATTGAACATGGAGCAAGTCTCGCTGCGGAGGCCAAGCTCCTTGTAGTCGGTGATGGCAGCCTTGGATGCGTTGTAGACGATGAAGTCAGGCTCCTGGTCGAACTCTGCCTGGTTCTGGGGACGGATGAACATGTTGGTGACGAAGTGAGCCTGCCATGCAACCTCCATGATGAAGCGAACCTTCATGCGGGTGTCCTTGTTGGCTCCGGCGAATCCGTCTACGACATAGAGCTTCTTGCCGGAGAGCTCCTTGACAGCCTTCTCCTTGACAGCAGCCCACTGTGCCTTGGTTGCGCGGTGGTTGTCGTTGTGGAACTCCTCGCTGTCCCACCAGATGGTGTCGTGGGAAGTCTCGTCATCGACGATGTACTTGTCCTTAGGAGAACGGCCAACGAACTTTCCAGTCATTACGTTGACTGCACCAAGCTCGGTGTCCTGGCCTTTCTCATAACCTTCGAGACCGGGTTTGGTCTCCTCGTTGTAGAGTACTTCGTAGGAAGGATTGTAAAGGACTTCCTTCACATCCTTGATTCCGTACTTGCTTAAATCCATAGTAGGCATAATCTAATGTATTTGGAAATTATTGCTTTATTTGCTCTTCGCGGCGCAAATGTACCTAAAAATTTAAAATTATGGCATAGATTGTGGAAATCTTTGCCGCCGGAAATTGCCTGCAAAATTCTAGCCATTTTTGGCGGGAAACTATTGCAAATTGTTTTATACTAATGAATTATGCTATCTCCTCTCGAAGTCCTGAAGAAATACTGGGGTTATGACTCGTTCCGGCCGAGGCAGGAGGATATAATCCGTGCCGCCCTCGAGGGGAAGGACGTGCTTGCCATCCTCCCGACTGGCGGCGGAAAATCTGTCTGCTTCCAGGTCCCCGGGCTGATGAAAGACGGCATCGCGATAGTCGTCACCCCGCTGATCGCCCTGATGAAGGACCAGGTCAGGCATCTGGAGAAGAAGGGAATCAGGGCGATAGCCATCCATTCCGGAATGACGCGAAGGGAAGTGGACACTGCCCTGAACAACGCCGCATACGGGGACTACAAATTCCTCTATGTCTCGCCGGAGAGGCTCGGCACATTCCTCTTCAGGTCGTACCTCCCGGTACTGGACGTCAGTTTCATAGTAGTGGACGAGGCGCACTGCATCTCGCAGTGGGGTTACGATTTCCGTCCGGACTATCTCCGCATCGGCGAACTCCGCAAGAGCACAGGAGCTCCTGTCATCGCCCTGACAGCGACTGCCACCCCGAAAGTGGCGGAGGACATAATGGACAAGCTGGGATTTTCCGGACGGCTCATAATAAAGACCGGCTTCGAGAGGCCGAACCTTTCCTACGTCGTGAGAAAATGCGACGACAAGAGCGGTCAGCTGCTGGCGGTCTGCCACGGCGTGCCTGGAACGGGGATTGTCTATGTGCGCAACCGCAGGAAAACGGAGGAGATAGCCTCTTTCCTGAACGCCAACGGTGTCAGCGCATCTTTCTACCATGCGGGGCTGGGTTCGGCGGAGCGGTCGGCAAGGCAGGAGGAGTGGATGAGCGGAAAGGTCAGGGTCATGGCCTGCACCAATGCGTTCGGTATGGGCATAGACAAGCCAGATGTCCGGTTCGTCGTGCACATGGACCTGCCGGAATCTCCCGAGGCATATTTCCAGGAAGCGGGACGAGGCGGCAGGGACGGGAAGCGCTCGTATGCCGTGCTGCTCTGGAACGGGACCGACACGGCGCGGCTTCGTATCCTCGAGCGGGCTACCTTCCCGTCCATAGACTATATTGAAGATATCTACGGGAAGGTCCACGCATTCTTCGGCATCCCTTACGGGGAAGGGGAGGGCCGGCAGCTGAAATTCGACATGGACGAGTTCTGCAGGCAGTATTCGCTGGACAGGGCAAAGACCTACTATGCAATGAAATACATAGAGCGTGAGGATCACTGGTCGTTTTCCGAGGACGTGGAGATACCCACGAGGGTGAAGATTGCGGTCGAACGCACCGAGCTCTATTCCGTGGACCTTCCTGATCCCCGCATGTCTCCGCTGCTCGATGCGCTGATGCGCAAGGAAAGCATCTTCAACTGGGCTGTTCCGGTCGACGAAGATAATATGGCAAGGATGCTGGGGACTTCCGTTCCGGAGCTACGACAGCTGCTGTACCGCCTTTCGCTTGAACATGTGATCCGCTACATCCCATGCGACCGGTCCGATGTCCTCGTCCTCCACCATCCACGCCTCCGCCCCGGAGACGTTGCGCTCTCTCCGGAACGTCTCGAAATGCTCCATACTACATATGAGGCAAGGATGAATGCCATGATAGACTATGCCGGGGAGGAGGACGAGTGCCGCTCGATGTATCTTCTCAGGTATTTCGGGCAGGAGGAGTCTTCTCCGTGCGGCCATTGCGACGTCTGCATCGCGGAACGGAAAGCTGCTGCTGCCCAGCCTCTTGACGTGCAGATTATCAGGTGGGTCGAAGATGTAAAGCATGGAAATTATACGCTCCTCGAACTGAGGGAGAAGTTCGGACGTCCCACGGACGGGGCAAATCCGGAGTACATTTCGGTTCTCCGTGAGCTGCTCGACTCCGGAAAGGTCCCGCCGGCACGAGAATGATTTGGCTCTTCTCCATTAGGAAAGCAGACGGAAAACATTTAAATTAGCAGAACGCAAAAAATTGATATTGATATGGAAAAGGAACTTTCAGAAGCATGTACAACCATAATCGTCGGCTCAGGAATGATGGCCGACGAATCCAGGATCTATGCCCGCTCGGATGACGCATCCGCAAGCAAGGGGGTCAAGTTCGTATACTATCCCGAGACCGAAAGCGGTCCTGAGGAATTCCGTGCGATAGACAGTCCGTTCCGCTGCAAGCTGCCTTCCGGAAGGCTCGGTTTCAGCGCCCTAGAGAGGGCAAATCTCCCAGGTCACTGGGGAGAGGCCGGGTTCAACAGCGTCGGAGTCGGGATGAGCGCCACAGAGACGATCTTCTCCAGCAAGAAGGTGCTCGCACTTGACCCGTACGTCGAGGACGGACTTGCCGAGAACAGCGTTTTCGACATCGTGCTCCCGTACGTGAAGTCGGCTAGAGAGGGAGTCGAAAGGCTGAGCTCGCTGATCGAGGAGAAGGGAAGCGCCGAAGGATTCGGAATCGCATTCATGGACAACAGGGAGACATGGTATCTTGAGAATGCCGGCGGACATCGCTGGCTCGCATGCAGGATGCCTGACGACAAATACATGGTCAGCGGAAACCAGAGCCGTTACCGTGACTATGATCCCGCTGACAAGGACAACTACCTAGCCAGTGCCGACCTCGTGGAGTTCGCCAGGGAGAACGGACTCTGCACGGAGGAGAAGTTCGATTTCCATGAGGCGTACAGTCTCGAGAGCGAAAACGACAAGACCTACAACTACCCCAGAGTGTGGGCCCTGCAGAAACTCTTCACTCCCAGCGTGGAGACGGATGTCAGGGTCAACGATTTCCCTGTCTATCAGAAGGCTGACAGGAAGCTCACTATAAGCGACCTGAGGAATGCCTTCAGGTACCACTACGACGGCACGGAGCACGATCCGTACCTCCATTCGAACCCGAAGGAGCCCTACCGTCCGATCTCGATTTTCCGAACAATCAACACGCATATAATGCAGGTCCGCCCGTGGCTTCCGAAGGAGATAGGCTGTCTGGACTATGTCGCGATGGGCATGGCAGATCTCGGCCTGTTCCTGCCTCTGTATCAGGGCGTCAAGTCCTATCCGAAGGCCTATGGAAGGGTCGAGCGCCACTGCGAAGGAAAGTCTGCCTACTGGACATTCCGCAAGGTTATGTGCCTCGGAATGACCGACTACAACCGCTATGCTCCCGTGATCAAGGAGACATACCGCCGTCTTGAGGAGGAGAATGACCAGAGGCAGAAGGAGATGGAGGCGGAGTATCTGTCGAAGTGCAAGTCCCGTCCGATCGAGGCAAGCGAGCTGCTGCAGGAGTTCTCCGACAAAATGCTTTCCCGCGCGCTCGAAGTGGCGGAGGACCTGCTGGACAGGATCTTCACCATGATGACGGAAGATATCGAGTCTGTCTACAAGTTCCATGGTGCATAGTATGAAAGCATTGCGTCTGGCGGCACTCTTTGCCGTAGTCCTTTTGCTCTCCGGATGCTTCAGCGGATCGGTCATCGTCTCTGGCATCGGGCAGCGCAAGGTGGTTGCCGACGGAAACATGGTGACCAGGGAATACCCTGCGGAGAATTTCGACAAGCTGAGCCTGGCTGCGCCGATTGACGTGGAATTTGTCCAGACGGATTCCCTCAGCAAGGTGGAAATCACGGCGTCCCAGAATGTGATCCCGCTCTTCGAGGTCAAGTCCTCGGGCAGCGAGCTCTCCATTTCCATGCAGAATTCGCAGTTCCGGTCGCTTTCTCTCGGAGAGGTCTCGGCGAAGGTCTATTCTCCCTCCATCAAGGGGATGTATGTGGCGGGGGCCGGGAGGATCACTTCCATTTAGGTCAAGACCCCGCAGCTGGAAATCTCGGTAGCTGGTTCAGGCGATGTCGCTGTCAAGAACCTTGAGGCTGACAGAGTCAATGCTGACATTGCCGGTTCAGGCGACATCGAAGCTTCCGGCAGGTTCGGAGAGACGTTCTGCAGCGTCGAGGGTTCGGGGGATATCGACCTTGACGGCACATACGGGAGAATCAGCGCTTCGGTCGCTGGTTCCGGCGACATAAAGCTTTATGGAGTTTCCAAGTCTGCTTCCATAGGGATAAGGGGGTCCGGGGTAGTAGATATCTCAGGGCTTAAGTATGAATCACTTACGAAAGATGTCCACGGTTCAGGTGGAATCATGAAATGAGAAGTATCTGCAAGAAAATTTTTTCCGGCGTGGTTGCCGGGGCTGTGGCTCTCTGCTCTTTCCAGAGTGCAGGGGCGCAGTCGATGGAAGAGATGCTGGGGAAGATCGGCCGTCTGATGGACAGTGCTGCTTCCCAGGATTCCACTGCGGCAGATGTCATCGGTACGCTCAAGAAGTTGATGGACCTGTCCGAGCAGCAGAATGCGGACGGAAATGAGATGGGTCTCAAGGATTTGGCTAAGACTCTGTCCGGCAGCTCGACTTTCCGGTCGATTGCGGGGATGCTTTCCGACAGCATTTCCTCCAGCGAGCTGGGGGCCATCCTGAAGTCTGTCCAGGAGCCCAGGATGGATGACAAGATCGCTTCGCCGCGTGAGATCGGCGGGTTCGAGGTCGTGAAGGCTCTGCCGCAGCAGTCGTTCACGAGCACGGTCGCTCCGGGCGATTACAGCGGTATTGCCTGGGTCGGCGGGGATGACTATGTGCTTGCTGATGACAGCAATGAGAAGGACGGATTCCGCCGGATCAGCCTCAGGATCGGGGACGACGGGAAGATCGTCTCCGCATCGACGGGGGAGTTCGTGACGAATGGAGGAAAGGGAACTGATGCTGAAGGGATTGCGTTCCTTCCTTCCGATGACTATTCCGTCGGGGAAAAGGGCTCCGGGACCATATGGATCAGCAGCGAGGACAACGGCGAGGTGCTGGAGTATGGCTGGAACGGAGCGCTGACAGGACGTCGGCTGAATGTGCCGGACCGCTTCAAGGGCGCTCCTTCGAACCAGAGTCTCGAGGCTCTGGACTACAATCCCGTGACGGAGACGTTCTGGATCACGTCGGAGAACATGCTGAAGTGTGACGGGGACTATGCCTATGGTCTGGCTGCAAAGCTCCGTCTCCAGAGTTTCCGCAGGAATGGCCGTGCGGGCAAGCAGTATGCCTACATGACAGACGATCCTGTGGCTCCGGATGGGGTGATGAAGCGTTATGCGTTCGGTGTCAGCGATATGCTGGCGCTGGATGACGGGCGGGTGCTGGTGCTCGAGAGGGAGTTCTATGTGCCTGAGAAGTTCATAGGTGCGTGGTGCCGCCACAAGATCTATCTTGTCGATCCGTCGAAGTCGCGCAGTGTCGGGGCGTCGCTCGGCAAGAGGGATTTCATGGCAAAACATCTTGTCTATGAGTTCAGTACGTCGCTCGCGGGCGGTGATCTGGCCAATTTCGAGGGGATGGCTCTTGGGCCGCGCATGAAGGACGGCACGCGTGCTGTCATCCTTGTCAGCGATTCCCAGGGAGGCTACGGCGGTCTTCTCCGCGACTGGTTCAAGGTCCTGCTTGTCCGCGGCATCTAGTCTTGTCTTCAGCTTCCGCTGCGTCGGGGCCATTGGTCGCCAAACCCTCGCTTCGCTCGCCCTTCCCATCGGCTGCTACTCCATCCGCCCAGCAACTGTCGTTGCTTTGCGTCTGGCTCGCAGCCTCTGGGCCCCTCTTTTAGATTTGCACCGTGATTCCAATATGGGGTTGCGGTGTTCTTTGTTGTAT
>CAYTXA010000076.1:0-9774 GCA_964440865.1 uncultured Muribaculaceae bacterium
AGATCCTCGACACCATAAAGGAAAATGACCTCACGATCCATATCGCGGACAAGATCCCTTCCGACTGCGAGAGCACGTTCATGCTCGTGGTCGACGAGGAGCGCCGCCACAAGATCGAGGCGAACCACTCCGTTACCCACCTGCTGGACAATGCCCTCAGGGAGGTGCTCGGAAACCATGTTGAGCAGAAGGGCTCATTCGTAGGCCCCGACTATCTCCGCTTCGACTTCAGCCACTTCTCCAAGATGACGCCCGAGCAGATCGTGGCCGTCGAAAAGAAGGTCAATGAGCTCATCCGCACCGACTATCCCCTTGAGGAGAAGAGGGATGCCACGATGGAAGAGGCCAAGGCAGCAGGCGCAATCGCCCTCTTCAGCGAGAAGTACGGCGACAAGGTCCGCGTTGTCAAGTTCGGTCCTTCCGTAGAGCTCTGCGGAGGATGCCATATCGCTTCCACCGGCCGCATCGGACTCTTCAAGATCGTGTCCGAGTCCGCCGTCGCTGCGGGAGTCCGCAGGATCGAGGCCCTGACCGGAGCCGCTGCCGAGAACTACATCTATGCCGCCGAGGACACTATCCGCAGCGTCCGCGCCTTCTTCAACAACGCTCCCGACATCACCGCCGCGATCCAGAGACTCATCTCCGAGAACGACGAGTACAAGAAGCAGGTGGACGAGTTCAGCAAGCAGAAGGTCGCCCAGCTGGCGGAGAAGCTCTCCGGGAAGGCGGAGGATGTCAACGGGCACAAGCTCATAAGGCTCAGCCTGTCCGTGAGCGATTCTTCCATCTACAGGGATGTCGCCATAAGGCTGCAGAAGTCCATGGAAAACACCATCCTTGCAGCCGCCCTGAACATGGACGGCAAGCCGCAGCTGCTGCTGATGTACACGGACGATCTCATCGCCGCCGGCAAGAATGCGGGGAAGGACGTACGCGAGGCTGCCAAGCTGATCCAGGGAGGCGGCGGCGGACAGCCCGGCCTTGCATCCGCAGGAGGACGCAACGCAGACGGCCTCGACGCAGCCCTCACCAAGCTTGTTGAGATAGCTACAGCATAGGAATGAAGAAACTCGACCAGTATATAGTGAAGAATTTCCTGGGACCGTTTTTCGCGGTCCTGCTGGTCGTGGAATTCATTCTCATGATGCAGTTCCTCTGGGTCTACATCGATGAACTTGTCGGCAAAGGCCTGAGTTTCAAGATTATTGGCGAGTTCATGCTCTGGGGAGGATGCACGATGCTTCCCCTCGCGATGCCCCTTGCCGTGCTGCTTACGAGCGTCATGTGCCTGGGGCAGATGGCCGAGAACACGGAACTTGTCGCCATCAAGGCGTCCGGCATCTCGCTGGCCAGAGTCATGGCCCCGATGGCCATACTTGCAGTGCTGATCAGCATCGCTGCGTTTTTCGCGGCCAACAACCTGGTGCCGACATCGTTCAACAAGATCTACACCCTAAGGGACGACATAAAGAAGACAAAGGACGAGATCAACATCCCGACGGGCACGTTCTACGATGGAATCGACGGGTACATCCTGCGCGTGGAGAGCAAGAACAAGAAAACCGGGATGATGTACGATGTCATGATCTATGACCATGGGGAAGGAAAAACCAATCTGGTTTCCACCCTTGCCGACTCGGCCATGATCAGGATGTCGAAGGAGAAGGATTTCATAGTGTTCGACCTCTACGACGGTGTCAACTACAACGAGACGAACGTCATGAAATACCGGGACACGACGCTGCAGCTGCAGAGGGTCGCGTTCAAGAGTCAGGAGATGATCATCCCGCTGGAGAACTATGCGTTCCAGAAGTCGAGTTCTGCCCGCTACGGAGATCAGGTCCGCGCCATGCCGATCAGCCAGCTCCGCGCCGGGGCTGACTCGTCGAAAGCCAGCCTGGATTCCGCCTGGGCGGTCCACCGCCAGGAGTTCGTGGACGACAGGGCCCTGACCTTCAACACCCAGCTCGACACTGCCTCCCATTTCGAGGCCAAGACAGCCATAGAGTATCCCAAGGTGCTGACATGGGAGAACGAGTCCCAGGAAATCAATGCCTACAGGGAGGCGGTCAACATAGCGAACGCCTACAAGATGAGGATGACAAACAACGCCAACGAGGTCTACGAATTCGACTGGCTCTATACCCGTTCGAGGGTGGAGTGGCTGAAGAAGTATGCAGGCGCTCTGGCGTGCCTTATCATGTTCCTCATCGGTGCGCCGCTGGGGTCTTTCGTCACCCGCAAGGGGGGACTGGGATCCGGCATCATCATAGCGGTGCTGTTCTTCGTGCTCTACTGGGTCGTGGACATTACGGGCGTGAAACTTGCAAGAGACGGTGTCGTGCCGCCATGGCTCGGAGTTTTCGTCTCTTCGGTCGTGCTGCTGCCGATGGGTGTATTCCTTTCGTCCAGGGCGATCCATGATTCTGCCCTGTTCAGGACCGAGAATTTCGGTGCATGGTTCAGGAAAGCAAAGAGCAATGTCATGAATATCATAAAGAAACCCAGAATTGTCTATATGGGCACGCCGGAGTTTGCCGTTGCCCCGCTTGACGCCCTCGTGGGCGCCGGCTACAAGGTCGCAGGAGTCGTTACCGTGGCTGACAAGCCGAGCGGACGCGGACTGAAGATGACCGAGAGCCCCGTGAAGAAATATGCCACCGAACATGGGATCCCCGTACTGCAGCCTGAGAAGCTGAAGGATCCCGCGTTCCTGGGCCAACTTGCCGCCCTTGGCGGAGACATTTTTGTCGTCGTCGGGTTCAGGATGCTGCCCGAAGAGGTGTGGGGCATGCCCAAGCTCGGCACGTTCAACCTCCACACCGCCCTTCTCCCGCAGTACCGCGGAGCTGCTCCTGTCAACTGGGCCGTCATAAACGGCGAGAGGATGACCGGAGTGACTACCTTCATGATAGACAAGAACATAGACACCGGTGGAATCATCCTGAGGCAGGAGTGCTCGATCGATCCGGAGGATACTGCCGGCGACGTGGAGGAGAAGCTGAAGCCTATCGGCTCCCAGATCGTGCTCGAGACTGTCCAGGGCATTATCGAGAGGGCGATCGAGACGAGGACGCAGCGCAGCTTCATCCAGGGATCCGAAGTGCTCCACCCTGCACCGAAGCTTTCCAAGGAGCTCTGCCACATCGACTGGGACGATACCACAAAGCAGGTGCACAACCTCATTCGTGGCCTGAGCCCGGCACCAACGGCTTATACAGAGCTCGTCAGGGAAGGCTCCGACCCTGCGCAGCTGAAGGTCTACAAGTCCGCCCGCGTTTTCGGGCCGGACTTTGACAGCCTGCTTTCGAGGCTCGGCATGCCGGAAGGTTCCCGTCCGGCCCCCGGAACTGTCCTGACGGACGGCAAGAAGGTGTTCGCCGTGGCAACAAGGGACGGCGCGGTTTCCCTGCTGGACGTCCAGCTCCAGGGCAAGAAACGCATGGATATCAAGTCGTTCCTTGCCGGATTCCGTGATGCCGCTTCCTACTCCACGACAAAAGGCACATCGTCCGCCGAAATCGCAAAGACGAGAAGCTGATGGAAGGTCATAGCGCGGTCATAATCTGTGCTGGGGATTTCCCCAGGAAAGAATATCCGCTCTGGCTCATCTCGCAGGCGGAAAGGATAGTCGTGTGCGACTCGGCATTCCGGACATGGCTTCGCCGCGCTCCGGGAATCTTCGGCGGAAAGATGCGGCTTCCCGATGCCGTTGTCGGAGACATGGACAGCCTGCCGCAGTCCTACCAGAAGAAATACTCGTCCCTGATGGTCAAGGTCTCCGAGCAGGACGACAATGACCAGACAAAGGCTTTCCGCCATGTCCTCGAGAATTACCCGGAAGTGACGGATATCCATATTCTTGGAGCCTCCGGACGGAGGGAAGACCACACGATCGGCAACATGTCCCTGCTGATGGAATACGAGAGGATGTTCGACCTGAGAGGGAAAAACGTGGACATGGTGTCTGACTTCTCGACGGCTTTTGCCGTGACGGACAGCTGCGAGTTCGCCGTCGGGACGGGGCGCGAGGTGTCGATCTTCAGCCCAGACAACACCCTGACTATCACGTCATCGGGCCTCAGATGGCAGACTTCCGGCGTGAAGTTCGACAACTGGTGGAAGGCTACGCTTAACGTGGCGGAGTCGGATGTTGTGAAGCTGACGTTCTCGCACCCGTCCCTGGCCCTGGTTGTCCTTCCGTAAATCTGCTTTCCATGGCGAAGATCAAGTACAGGCTGAATCCGGAGACGCTGCTTTACGAGGCGGCGAAAGTCTCGACGTGGTCTGTCTTCGCCCAGGCTCTCATCTTCATATTCGTAAGCTTTATCCTCTCGCTTTTCGGCACATGGATCTGGACCGGTCCCCTGGGGAAGGAACTTCCGAAGACGACTATCCTCAAGCACAGGAACACGGCCTGGGTATCGCGCATGGAACTGCTTGGAAGCCAGCTGGAGAACCAGGAGTCCACGCTTGAGGACCTTGAGCTGAGGGACAACGAGATCTACAGGACAATCTTCGGAATGAACCCGATCTCGGATGCTGTCAGGAATTCCGGATATCCCGGAATGAGCAGCGAACTCGAAGGCATCCCAGGCAACTCGATGCTGGCCAGGACCGCCGAAAGAATCGACATGCTGACGAAGAAGGCTTATGTCCAGAGCACATCCTACGACGATGTCGGAGCGGTTTCCAAGCGTGCGGGAGACATGGTTTCATGCATCCCTGCCGTTTCCCCGATCCGTCCGGACAACAAGTTCCGCCTCTCCAGTCCGTTCGGCTATCGCTCTGATCCGATAAACGGCAGCAGCAAGATGCACACCGGCATGGACTTCGCCTGTCCTCCCGGCAATCCGATCTATGCTGCCGGCGACGGCGTGGTGGAGAGCGTTTCGTATGAGCTTTTCGGGTACGGAAATTCCGTGATAATCGACCATGGATTCGGGTACAAGACCCGCTATGCCCACTGCAAGTCCATCTATGTGGCCGAGGGCATGAAGGTAAAGCGTGGCGAGAACATCGCCGAGACCGGCCGCTCGGGCCGTGTGACCGGCCCGCACCTGCACTATGAGGTGATCTATCGTGGGTCCTATGTCAACCCGATGAACTACCTCGACCTCGGAATGCCGCTCGACGAGTATGATGCCATGACGAAGGCAGCATCTGCGGAGTCGGATCTCGTGAAGCCCCACACCAGGTTCAGACACAAATAGTTGCAGAGTATGTCCATTGGAGTGCACAGATTCCTGAAAACCTTGCTGAAGGTTGCGGCTCTGGTAGTCGCTGCCTGCAGCCTTGCGATTGTGTTCTATTTCCTGTCGTCTCTTTTCATCAGCACCGACACCGAGCGCAGCCTGCAGAGGGAGAACCGCATGTACGAGAGGATGTATTCGGGCATGCTGGAGCGGCGGGATCTGCTAGAGACCGAGACAGAGGCGCTCAGGCAGAAGGACAACGAGATATATAGCGCAATATTCCATACTCCTGCCCCTGAGGCGGCTCCGAGCGCCATGCTGTCGTCTGTCAATGCCAGCGACACCATCCCGCGTAGGAAACTGACCAGCTACACTTCGGAGAAGGTTGCGAGCCTGCGGGAAAGTGCCTCGCAGGTTGAGGATGACTTGCTCCGGGTGTTCAGCATCCTGGCTTCCGGGCAGGGGAAGACGCCTCCGATGGAGCCGCCTCTGGACAATGTCAGCTACGCCAGGGTCGGGGCATCTGTCGGCATGAAGCTCAACCCGTTCTACAAGGTGGATGCTGAGCATGGAGGGCTGGACATCATCGCGGCGCAGGGAGATCCCGTGAGGGCGGCACAGGCCGGGGTGGTCACAAGCGTAGTCCATTCACGCAAGGGTATGGGAAATGTGGTGGAGATTGACCACGGGAACGGCTACAGGACCCGCTATGCCCATCTTTCCGATGTATCTGTGTCGCGCGGGATGAAGATTCCGGCGGGCAGGAAGATCGGATCTGTCGGCATTTCCGGGAATGCCCTTGTCCCGCATCTGCACTATGAGGTGCTGCGCGACACGGTTCCGCAGGATCCCGTGAACTTCATGTTTGCGCGCCTGACTCCGGAGGAGTATGCGGACATGACATTCATGAGCATAAACACAAGACAGTCGCTTGATTGATATGGGAAAGATAATCTACACGATCGGTGAGGCTGCCGATGAGATAGGGGAGAGCACTTCCCTTGTGAGGTTCTGGACGACGAAGTTCGACAAGTTCCTTTCTCCGAGGCGCAATGCCAAGGGGAACAGGCTCTATTCTCCTGAGGATCTGGAGACGCTCCGTCAGATCCATTTCCTGGTGAAGGAGTCCGGGATGACTCTCGAGGGGGCGGCAAGGACGCTTGCTTCTGACAAGAAGTCTGTCGGGGCGAAGGTGCGTGTGCTGGAGTCGCTGCGGGAAATCCGTGCGCGTCTTCTGGAAATCCGCTCCGAGCTCTAGCTGTCCTGTCGGGTTGTGGCGGGGGTGTTGGCCTTAGGACCCATGGCCGCCCTCGGCCGTGCCAGAGGGAGGGGCCCGCGGGCGTCAGCGAGTGGGAAGGGCGAGCGCAGCGAGGGTCCTAAGGCCAATGCCCCCGCCACAACTCTCTCTGCAGATGCTGAATTGGAGAAGGCTATAGTTGTGGATTATCGCCAAAAAATTCCTAACTTTGCAAGTCCTAACAGGAACAAATAATTCGAATTATAAGATATGGCTACCAAGAAACTTAAGAAAGCCGCTACTCCCGTCGACCAGAGGGAGACATTCGTGTCCCTCCAGCAGAGCTTCGCGGAGAACGGCGTGGACGTCAAGGAGAAGATAAAGACTCTCTATGACCTCCAGAAGGCTGATTCCGAGATCGACAAGATCCTCCAGCTCCGTGGCGAACTGCCTACGGAAGTCAAGGCTCTTGAAGACGAAGTAGAGGGCATAAAGGCCAGGATCGAGAAGGTCAACGCCGAAGTCCAGCAGATGACAGACTCGATCAACCATGAGAAAGAGAACATCGTCGACTGCGACAACCAGATAGCCAAGTACCAGAAGCAGCTCGATGACATTGCCAACAGCCGCGAGTACGATTCCATCAACAAGGAAATCGAGAACGAGACTCTTCTCCGCCAGATCGCCGAGAAGAACATCAAGGATGCCCGCATGAAGATCGCCGAGTCCCACGACAAGACCAACGCCCTGAAGGACCAGCTGACCGTCAGCGAGGACAGCCTTGCCGCAAAGCACAAGGAGCTCGACAACATCGTGGAGTCTACGGCAAAGGAGGAGGCTCGTCTCCGCGCAATCCGCGAGAAGTGCGCCGAGAAGATAGACGAGAGGACCATGAGCGCATATGAGCGCATCCGCGCCAGCGTCAAGAACCACCTCGCAGTCGTAACTGTCTACAACGGAGACTCCTGCGGAGGCTGCTTCAACGTAATCCCGCCCCAGAGACTTGTCGACATCAACGACGGCGACAAGCTCATGATCTGCGAGAACTGCGGACGCATCATCGTCAGCAAGGCTCTTGCTGAAGGCGAAGAATAATGCCCGAAGCAAGGAATACCCGGAAGAAGAAGACAACCACGGCAGCCGACCTCGAGGCCGTAGGGCTTGAGATGGGGAACAAACCGCCTCAGGCCCTGGATTTCGAGGAGGCAGTGCTTGGTGCCCTCCTGGTCGAGCCCAACTGCGTGGATGAGGCCATGGAGGAGCTCTCTCCTTCGTGTTTCTTCGACCCGAAGCATCGCATGATCTTCGAGGCGATGACATCGCTCGTCAATGAGCATGTCGCCCTCGACCTTCTCAGCGTATCCCAGAGGCTCAAGGCCCAGGGCCATCTCGAAGATGTCGGTGGAGCGGTTGCGCTTGCAGCCCTGTCCCAGAAAATCGGTGCCGCCGCCCACATCGAATACGACATCAAGATCCTGAAGCAGAAGACAATCCAGAGGGACCTCATCACGGCCTCGCTTGACAACCTGCGTGATGCCTACGACGAGAGCGTGCCCGTGGACGATCTGATCGACAATGCCCAGAGCAGGATATTCTCGGCCATCCAGAGCAACATCAAGAAAGATGTCCAGGAGATTGGCTCCGTCATCAAGACAGCCATGGACGACATCGAGAAGATGCAGAATCAGACTGGCCTGAGCGGTGTGCCTTCCGGATATCCTTCGATAGACAAGATCACGATGGGCTGGCAGCCTTCGGACCTCATCATCCTTGCCGCACGTCCGTCCGTCGGAAAGACCGCGTTCGCCCTGAACATGGCGAGGAATGCGGCCGTGGACCACAACATGCCGGTTGCGGTATTCTCGCTCGAGATGCCGGCGATCCAGCTTGCCAAACGACTGATGACCAGCGAGTCAGGCCTTCCTGCCGACAAGATCAGGGGAGGCGTGAAGCTGGAGGGCTACGAGTGGGAGCAGCTGGAATACAAGCTGAAGAATCTTGCGAAAGCCCCGCTCTACGTGGACGATACCCCGAGCCTTCCCATAACGGAATTCCGCACAAAGGCCAAGCGGCTCGTGAAGTCCAAGGGCGTGCGCCTTATCATCGTGGACTATCTGCAGCTCATGCAGGGTCCGCCCGAGCTCCGCGGGATGAGGGAGCAGGAGGTTGCGGCGATTTCGAGGAACCTCAAGGCCACTGCCAAGGAACTGAACATCCCCATCATAGCGCTTTCCCAGCTTTCCCGCAATGCCGTCCAGAGGCAGGGCAGCAACGGAAAACCGCAGCTGAGCGACCTCCGCGAATCCGGATCCATCGAGCAGGATGCCGACATGGTCATCTTTGTCCATCGTCCTGACTATCTTGGGCTTGCGGAAACTCCTGACGGCAAGGAGACAACGGAAATCATTATCGCCAAGCACCGCAACGGAGAGACTGCCGACATTCCGATGAGATTCAAGGCTGAGCAGATCAGGTTCGTGGAAGCGGACGACGATCTCATTGCCCAGGCGGGGGAAGTCGCTTCGGCCATGAACGACGACCTCGGGCCCGCTCCTGGCGGAGACGAATTCGACAACCCATCCTTCCAATGAAAAAGAATACAATCATAACTCTGGCCGTTGCCGTCATCGCTTTGATGTCGGCACTTCCGGTTTCCGGCCAGGTCAAGAAATGCCTTCCTTTCCATTCTCTGTCGGAGAAGCATCTCTGCTCGCAGGGAGGAGAAGAAATCGACATAGTGTTCCACTACAAGTGGGGCCCTATCAATGCTGACGTGGCCAGGGGCTATCTCTCCACCGAGGAAGTCACGGTGGACGGGGAAAGGTGCCTGAAGACGAGAATCTACGGGAAGACCGCCCGTTTCTACGACAACTTCTTCAAGGTCAGGGAGGAGTTCACGACATGGTTCCGGCTTTCGGACCTCCTTGCAGTTCGCTATGAGCGCGACACGAGGGAAAGCAAGTACTACTGCCTCAACAGCTACACCTACGACTACGACCCCTCGAACCCTCACATCAATGCCGTGATCGAGACGAGCAGGAAGCCGAGCCATACAGAAGAGATCTCGATCTCGGACTGCATATTCGACCTCCCGAGAGTCTTCTTCATGATGCGAAACCTCGACCGAAAGCACCTTAAGGAAGGAGTCGACTATCCGGTCACGTTCGCCATCGATGCGAAGACCATGACGTTCCATTTCCATTTCATGGGAGTCGAGGATCGGAACATAAAGCAGGTGGGTACGGTGCGTGCCCTGAAATTCGGAGTATCGGCAGATGCCGACAGGGTCTTCTCCGGCGACGACATGTACATCTGGGTCTCGGACGACGACAACATGGTGCC
>CAYTXA010000077.1:0-9680 GCA_964440865.1 uncultured Muribaculaceae bacterium
TCCTTGCTCCGGCCTAAGGGTAGGAGGAATGCACGTTTAAAACCTTTTCGTGCTCTTTGCTCCGATCCTTAGCCGACCAAAGTCCAAGGGATTGTACCTTCCGCCGGGAAAGGCCGGGGAAAGCCGCGCCAAGGTACGAGACGGCGCATGTTCGCGCGGGAAAAACCTAGGAAAGCCGACCGAAGGTCCAGGGCGATAGACCTTCCGTCGGGAAAGGCCGGAGGATCGGGAAAATTGATACGTTTGGGGAGGAGATCGTAGCAAAGGTGTGGGGAATGGCGCAATAGGAGGGTTGAAAACGATCGGAGGCGGGCGGGAGCGGGTGGCAGATGGCAGGCGGCGACGAGAGGCAAGAGGCGGTCGGGAGATCAGCTCAGACGAACACGAGCTGGACCAGGAGCATGTAGCTGATGGTCCCTACGGCGATGCTCCAGATCATCTGGCGACGCCATACATGGACGGCGACTGTAATCACGATCGCAATGAGCTCAGGCAGGCCGTGATAGCCCGACCCGAACAGGACAGCCTTCAGGCAAAAGACAACGAGCAACCCGAACACTGCCGCCGGCAGCATCGTTCCGAGATACTTTACGAAAGGCGGAGTCCGACGTCCCTGGAAAAGGGCGAACGGAAGGAAGCGGGTCAGCATCACGGCAATGCCCATGACAAGAACCGTAAGTATCTGCTGCACAGTGGTCATTTCCCGCCCTCCTTGTCAAAACGAGGCCGGACGAGGGCAAACACCGCCAGCATTCCGACCATAGACGGAATCACGAAATACTCCGACCCGAACAGAAGCAGGCTCAGCGCCGAAATCGCTATGCCGGCGATGGCAGAGAAATGACTCCGATCCTTCAACCACTGCTCCGTGAAAATGCACACGAACATCGCCGTCATGACAAAATCCAGTCCCTTGGTCGAGAACGTGATCAGATTGCCGAGCAGAGCCCCCATGCAAGCCCCTGAGCTCCAGTAGAAAAAGTCCAGCACAGAGATCCACAGCATGAGCCATCCCCTGTCGATGCCCTCCGGCACAGGCGCCGTGTAGTTCACCGAGAACGTCTCGTCGCTCATCATATAGATAAGGAACGGCTTCTTCCAGCCTGTATGTCCATACCGGTCGAGCATGGTGATGCCGTAGAAGAGATGCCGCGCCCCGACCATCAGGGCAATGAAAAAAGCCTGCACCGGATTGAACGCCGACAGCAGCAGGTTGACCGCAAGGAACTCCACCGACCCGGAATAGATCCACATCGCCATGAGCGTAGGCCAGATCCAGCTGAATCCGTTCTTCTGCATCAGGACGCCGTAAGTCAGGCCCAGGAACCAGTAGCCGGCCAGTATCGGGAGAGTATATGGAAATGCCGCCCTGAAGGCGGCAATGATCTGATTTTTCCGCATAGTTCCGGTTTTGCAGGGAAATATACGGATTTTCCGGAAAGTGTCTAACTACTCGTGGGCGGCAAAACGTTGTTCAGCAAGTTTTTCCCACTTCGTACCGGGACGGCCATAGTTGGCGTAGGGGTAGATGCTGATGCCGCCACGCGGAGTGAAGTAGCCCGTGACCTCGATGTACTTGGGATCCATCAGCCGGACGAGATCCTTCATGATCTTGTTGACGCAGTCCTCATGGAAATCCCCATGGTTGCGGAAACTGAAGAGGTAGATCTTGAGGCTCTTGCTCTCGACCATCCGGACATCGGGCACATAGCTGATCCTGATCTCGGCAAAGTCCGGCTGCCCCGTGATCGGGCAGAGGGACGTGAACTCCGGGCAGTTGAACTTCACCCAGTAGTCGTTGTCCTGATGGCGGTTCACGAAAGTCTCGAGCATCGAAGGATCATAGTCCTTCGGATACTCGGTCTTCTTTCCAAGGGCCTTCAGCCCCTCATTGTCACGCTCTCCAGGGATCATTCTCCAGCCTCCTTCAGTCTCTCGGCGTTTTCTGCAATCTGCAGCTGGTCAATGACTTCCTGGATATTGCCATCCATGAATCCGGGCAGGTTGTACGTGGACCAGCCGATGCGGTGGTCGGTCACGCGCGACTGCGGGTAGTTGTAGGTACGGATCTTCGCGGAGCGGTCGCCGGTCGAAACCATGGTACGGCGCTTGGCGGCGATGCCGTCGAGATACTTCTGGTGCTCCATGTTGTAGAGCCTCGTGCGCAGCTCGGCAAGTGCGCGCTCAAAGTTCTTGATCTGGGAGCGCTCCTCCTGGCACTGGACTAAGATTCCGGAAGGAATGTGGGTCAGGCGGACGGCGGAATAGGTCGTGTTGACGCCCTGTCCGCCAGGACCGGAAGAGCAGTAGGTATCCTTGCGTACATCGTTCATGTTCAGCTCGATATCGAACTCGCCGGCCTCAGGGAACACGGCCACGGTGGCAGCGGAAGTCTGGATGCGGCCCTGGGTCTCGGTCTGGGGAACCCTCTGGACGCGATGCACTCCGGACTCATATTTCATGATCCCGTAGACTCCGTCGTTGCTGCTGGAGAGGGTGAACACGATCTGCTTGTAGCCTCCGGAAGCACCGGGAGCCTGGTCTGTCACCTCGAGCTTCCAGCCCTTCGTCTCGGCGAACTTCGAGTACATACGGAAGAGGTCTCCGGCGAAGATGGCAGCCTCGTCGCCGCCGGTGCCGCCGCGGATCTCGACAATCGCATTCTTGGCATCGTCCGGGTCGGCAGGGATCAGCAGGAGCTTTATGTTCTGCTCCATGTCCGGGAGCTTTGGCTCCAGCTCCGTGATCTCTTCCTTGGCCATTGCCTTGAGATCCTCGTCCTTCTCGTTCGCGAGGATATCCTTCGCGTCGGAAATCTCCTTGACCGTGTCGCGATACTCGCGGCCGGCCTTCACGATGGGCTCCAGCTGCTTGTAGTCCTTGTTCAGCTGGACATATTTCTTCATGTCGGACATCACCTCCGGGTCGGAGAGCTGCTTCTGGAGCTTGTCATACCTCTCCTCCAGACCGGTGATTTTGTCCAGAATAGTATTGTTTGCCATTTATCTTCAAATCGACTTTATGTAACAACGCCTGCGCATGTAGGGCTCATGGTCGTACTTCTTCCATGTGTTCGCCGACACGTTTCCGTCAATCTGCGGATTGGTGATGGCGTAATGGATTCCGTGGGACTTCAGCTTCGTGCTCATCTCCGAGAAATAGACCGCCGAGATGCCGGTGTTCTGCCAGCCGGGGGTTGCCCCGTTCAGCATCAGGTCCACGGTATCGTTGACCTTTATAGCCCTCAGCAGATGGTACCACCCCGTCGGGAACAGCCTTCCGCGAGCCTTCTGGAGCGCCTTCGAGATCGACGGGAACGTGATCGCGAACGCCACGATCTCGTCCTTGTCGTCCAGCAGCACGATGCTCGTGTCATTGTTCAGGTACGGCATCACGCTCGCAGCCTCGGCATCGATCTCCTCGTCGGTGAAAGGTACGAAATTGTAGACCACAGCCGAGAAGCTGTCATTGTAGACCTTGAAGAACTTGCGGACAGTCGCCGGGTCCTTCTTCAGAGTGTCGATGTCGGCATCGTGGAGATTGTAGCGGGTCTTCAGCAGCTCGCCCATCCTGACGACCTTGTCGGAAACAATCTGGTCAGCACTCATCTTGTACTGTACCCAGTCGCATTCATTCTCGTAGCCAAGCCTTGTTACGAATTCATTGTAATACGGATAGTTGTAGAGGCAGTTGAACGGCGGGATGTTCTCGTAGCCTTCGAAAAGCATTCCCTGCTTTCCGAGAGTGTTGTAGTAGAGAGGCCCGTGGATCTCGTTCATGCCCTGGCTCCTGGCCCAAGCTTCTGCAGTATCTAGCAGAAGTTCCGCCACTTGAAAGTCATCCTTGCAGTCGAACCATCCGAAACGGGCCCGCTTTTTCTGGTAATATTCATTGTATCGCGGGTTTATCATTCCGCAGATTCTGCCGGCGATTTCCCCCTTGCGGTCGAGAGCGAGCCACATCTTGTGCGGGCAGTACTTCACCGTCGGGACGTCGGTGAGAGAGTGGTACTGGTCATCATGGAGCGCCGGCACATATTGCGGGCAGCCCTTGTACAGCTTGTCGGGGAACTCTATGAACCTCATGAGGTCCCTCTTGCTCCTCACTTCAGCAATCGTATATGCAGACATCTTGCGGTTTTCGGTTTTAGCTTGCAAATATACGAATTTTCCAGCAATGAAAAACGCTATAGCCCCTTGGCCTTCCCCTCGTCCCAGATAGCGTCCATCTCGGCAAGCGTCATGTCGTGGAGGGAGCGCCCCTTGCGGATTGTCTGCTCTTCGAGATACGTGAAACGGCGGCGGAACTTGTCGCAGGCACGGTTGAGCGCAGTGTCGGGGTTGAGTCCGTAGAGCCTTGCAGCATTGACAGTTGCAAACATGAAGTCTCCGAGTTCCTCCTCGGCACGGTCGTATGCGGCACGGAATTCCGGCGACGAGCCCTCGGTCGGCGCCCCGATCGACTTGTCCGCATCGCCGCTTGCCGCGGCCATGGAGTCCAGCTCAGCCTGGAACTCTCCCTGCTCCTCCTTGACCTTGTCCCAGACCTGCTCGCGGTTCTCCCAGTCGAAGCCCACTCCCCTAGCCTTGTCCTGCATCGAATAGGCCTTCAGTATCGGGGGCATCGCGTCAGGAATGCCGGATAGGATGCGCTTGTTGCCTCCTTTCTCCTTCATCTTCATCTCCTCCCAGTTCTCGGAGACTTCCTCGGCCGAAGAAGCCTTCTTGTCCCCGAAGACATGCGGGTGGCGGAAAATCATCTTCTCGCAGACTTTGTCCAGCACATCCCCGACGTCGAAGAGACCCTGCTCCTCGGCAATCTTCGAGTAGAATACCAGGTGCAGCATCACGTCGCCCAGTTCCTTGCGCATGTCCTCGTAATTTTTCTTCGACACCGCGTCGCTAAGCTCATAGACCTCCTCGACGGTCATAGGCCTCAGAGTATCAAACGTCTGGGCGTGGTTCCACGGGCATTCCGCCCTCAGGCGGTCCATTATGTCGAGCAGCCGCCCGAATTTTTCCAACTTCTCCTGTCTTGTGTGCATGGATTTTGTAATGTTTCCGGCAAAATTACTAAAAAACGGCTATCTTTGGATTCAAACACTGTGATTACTATGAACAACATCTATAGACTCGCGCTTGCCGTGCTGTCCGCTCTCCTGCTGCTGTCTTCATGTTCGGACGACGGGTCCGGAAAGCGCAGGCCCATCGAACCTGTTGTGCCGGGAGGGGGCGATTTCGTGGAGAATTCCGACTGGACGATTACCTACACCGGACGCAGCGTCCAGACTACCAACGGAGTATACATCGTGGACAATATCCACGTCGCATCGACCGACAACGTGCGCTACTACCTCGACGTCGTCAACGGGGACGACTACAAGAACACCTATGGCAGCAACGTCGGCAAGCTGATCAAGGGAAGCTTCGAGAACATGGTCTCCGACTATGTCACGACCGGAGATTCGGACGTTTCTTTCGACCGCCTGGCAGACGGGCAGTGGGTCGCGGTCGCCTATGAGGTCAATTCCGACGGCTCGCTGGGCAAGAAATATTCGCTGCTCCAGTTCTCTCCCGTGGACTTCTCCATGAGAAAGACCGACGACTTCAGGATTTCCGTCTCTCCCAGGAAGACGGCTTCCGACGGCAAGACCGTGGACGAAGTCAGCGTCACAAGCAGCTCTCCCGTAAGCTATTACGTGGACGTGACGTATCCCGAATACATAGACTCCTTCGAGGGCAGCAACACAACGGAGAAGACGACGGCCTTCTTCAACAGCGTGCTTGACAACCTCGCCGCGGGGCTTTCCGACAAAGAGGACTTCAGCGGACTGCTCTCCCTGGGGAACAGCACGGTGGAGTTCGAGCGTCTGCGCTCGGGCGACTGGACGGCATACGCTTTCGGAGTCGACTACAACGGCTTCCTCACGGGCGAATACTCCTCCTACGACTTCAACCTCAAGGAGGAGGAGATGACGGAAGACTTCAGCAAGTGGCTGGGCAAATGGAAGATAGGAGACAGCAACACCTCCTACGACATCACGGTTTCCAACTCCGAGGCGAACTACTACTACCTCATCAGTGGGTGGGAGACCGGCGCCGATGCCAGCGATTTCGCCAACGAGAACGCGAAGGACTACCAGTTCGAGGCATCGTTCACGAAGGGAAGCCCGGACCTGACCTTCATCACGAACTATCTCGGGACTCTCCACGATGACCAGATCGGGGATTTCGATGTGATGTTCGTCGGGAACATCGATGTCAAGGATGCGAACGGACATCCATACTGCATTGTGGATGAGAACATTCCGGTTGCCACGGCGAAGCTTTCGGACGACGGGAATTCCGCCACGGTAACGGGCGAGAAGGTCACCGCCAGCATCGACGGGAACAACCGCCTCGCGACATTCATCTCCATGCAGTTCGTGGACCTTACCAACGACAACACATATACCTACAACGGCGGCACCGGCGAGAAGCCCATTCCTGTATTCCCGCTGAGCATGACCAGGACCGGCAACGAGACCATAACCGTTCCCAATTCGCTCCCGAGAAGGGCCGTAAGGCGCAGCGCACCCATCGAGACGAAGTCTGCGTCAAGAGCCGAGGGGTCTGATTCCGTCCGCAAGGCTTACGGGGTCAGCTCGCCCGTCAGGAAAGGCGTTCCCGAAGCGAAGAACGTGGGCGGCAGCGTCAGGGTCAACAAAGGAAACAGAAGATAATTCACTAACAAACACATATCATGGTAAAATTTGATTGCGGAGGCAGCAAGGCCTTCGTTTCGGAACAAGAGTACAAGAAATACCTGGGCAAGGCCCTCGATGCCTTCGATGTCCTCGAGAGCGGCAAGGGAGCAGGAAATGACTTCCTCGGATGGATGCATCTCCCCTCCCAGACCCCAGAATCCCTTATAGAGGAATGCGAGCAGGTTCGCGACGCATGGAAGAAGAAAGGCGTTGACCTCGTGGTAGTTATCGGTATCGGCGGATCCTATCTCGGAGCACGCTGCGCCATAGAGGCCCTCTCCCACAACTTCTCCAGGCTACTCAAGGAAAAGAAGAACCCCGACGTAGTGTTCGCCGGCAACAACCTCTCCGAGGAATATGTAGCTGAACTTGAGGACCTTCTTGCCGAGCGCAACGCAGCCTGCGTAGTGATCAGCAAGTCCGGCACCACCACGGAGCCTTCCGTAGCGTTCCGTATCGTCAAGGCATATCTCGAGAAGCATTATGCTGATGCCTCCGAGCGCATTGTCGCCATCACCGATGCCCACAAGGGAGCTCTCAAGACCCTGTCCACCCAGGAAGGATACCGCACGTTCGTCGTTCCCGACAATGTAGGAGGCCGTTTCTCCGTCCTCACCCCCGTCGGGCTCGTGCCCATCATCCTCGCTGGTTTCGACGTCAGGGCTATGCTCGCCGGCGCCGCTGAGGAGGAAAAAGCGCTTGCAGAGCGCAGCGAGAGCAATCCCGCAGTGCAGTATGCCGCGGTCCGCAACCTTCTCTACTCCGAACACGGAAAGGGAGTGGAAATCCTTGTTTCCTACAACCCGAAGCTCCAGTACCTCGGAGAATGGTGGAAGCAGCTTTACGGCGAGTCTGAAGGAAAGGACGGCAAGGGCATCTTCCCCGCATCCGTCAACAACACCGCAGACCTCCATTCTATGGGCCAGTTTATCCAGGAGGGCAGCCGCTGCATGTACGAGACCGTAGTGAACGTGGAAAAGAGTAACCGCAGCGTTGTCATCGGAGAGGACCCGCAGAACCTTGACCAGCTCAACTATCTGGCAGGCAAGCATGTGGAATATTGCGGAGCCATGGCTCAGCTCGGAACGAAGCTCGCACACATCGACGGCGGCGTGCCCCAGATGGAAGTGAGCATCGAAAAGATCGACGAGAAGAACCTCGGTGCCATCTTCTACTTCTTCGAGTTCGCATGCGGAGTGAGCGCATACACCCTCGGAGTGAACCCGTTCAACCAGCCCGGTGTGGAGGCCTACAAGAAGAACATGTTCGCCCTCCTCGGAAAGCCCGGCTACGAGGAGCTCACTGCCAAGATCAACGCACGTCTCGGCAAGTAGTGCTGAAAGAATCCGAAAGGAACATACACGTCTGTTATGAGGGCGACGCCGACGCTAAGCGCGACGCCGCCCGTCATAATAATTTCATCGCGATCTACGCCCGTGACTGTGATGTCCGGAGGGTGACCCGTGCAGAGGCAGCCGAATTCCTCGGCCGCTACCACAGTCTCGGACTTGTCCCGACCGCACGCTACCGTTACGGGCTGATCCTGAGACGTCCCCGCTTCAAGGTCCACGGAGACATTTCCGTCTTGCCGGGAAGGTTCAAGGCCGGGGACATAGTCGCCGTATCGACGTTCTCTCCTCCCCGGCTCATAAGGGACTGCAAGTCAGTGGAATGGGTCAGGTATGCATCCCTCCCCGACGTGAGAGTGGAAGGAGGCATGGGCAAGATTCTGGACGTCCTGCTGGCGGAAGTCGGACCCGACGACATAAGGACCTACGCTGACGCCCTCTGGTCCGAGGGCGATGTCTACAGGAAACTTGGGTTCCTCTATGAAGGAACCCACACGTTTCCATCCGGTGCGACCAGCCACATCTTCCGCCTCCCCGTCACTCCCCTCGCCCGCAAGGTCTATTCGTTCCTGCCGGCACTAGAAGCTGATCCTGTAGCTGAAGTTCGGCAGGAGCGGCAACATTGACAGCTGTTTCCATGAGTCGGTATCCGAATCATAGTAGATCATGAACGGATTAAAGTGATTGAACACATTGCAGATGCCCAGATGCAGGTTGTGATGTGCATGAGGAGAATCGAATTCCAGTCCATACCCCAGGTCCAGACGTATCACCATAGGCATATGGTAATTGTTCACCCCTTCATAATGGCTGATCGGCCAGTCATAGTCCATGAAATGGACAGTTGCAACCTTTGGAGCGCCGTTCTCCCAATGCCCGCTCTGCAGGATAAATGCGGCATCGAAATGCTTCCAGCGGACTTCGGAATTCAACACATGGCGCCTGTCGAACTTTGCATTGAACGGCTTGCCGTCATTGATTCCTTCGAAACCTTCCCTTGTAGTCTTTGAGAGAGTATAGGACAATCTGGCATACAGTTCATCTCCACTGTACTCATACAGGAATTCTCCTCCATAGGACTTTCCGCTGCCGACGGAGACATTCTCCTCCCACGCGGCAAGGGCTCCATTGAAAAGGGACTGAGCATACTTGTAATATACAAGATCGTCCATTTTCTTGTAGAATCCTCCGACAGTCAGATGATGCTTGCCGACTGACAGCGAAATACCCAGGTCTCCCTGGAAAACTTTCTCCGGAGCAATGCTATCTCCCGAAGGTACGATCATGTCAAGAGACAATCCGACAGGCATACCTTCAAGCGTATGGTAATACTGGTGTATCCTGTCCACGGAACCAGACACGGCAAGTTCAGGAGTCAGGTTTGCCTTGAAATAGAGGCTCAGGTCGGGATTGAACGTACTATAATCGCCGCCCCCACGGAACATGCCGTTCTCTCTTGCACTCGCACGAAGCAATAGTCTGTCTTTCAGTTCATACTGAGCCTGGACATAGGCCGAGCCAAGGAGAACATCCACATTGTTTTTCACTGCAGCAACCTGTCCCGGGGAAAACTGGGCATACCTGAG
>CAYTXA010000078.1:0-9635 GCA_964440865.1 uncultured Muribaculaceae bacterium
TCAAGAGCATTTTCAAGGTCGATCTCTCCAAGGAGCAGGCCGCAATCGAAGCCGAGGACGATGCCAATGCGGAGATGGCCCGCAGGATGCACTGCGCAGTCGAAAATCCTGCCCTTTTCGGGAAAATGCTGAAGGAAGTTGTGAACAACTCTCCTGATGAGTTCGTGGTCTCCAGGCTCATGCGCGGAGACGATATCAGTATCCCCAGCGGCAAGACCGTCCTGCAGGAAGGCGACAAGCTCCTCATTGTGACTTCTCAGCCGGCGGTGGACCGCGTCAGGATGCTCTTCGGGGAAGAGATTCCGATGCATCAGGCAGACTGGATCAAGAAAGACGAGAATATCCTCGTCCGCCGTCTCAGCATCACCAAGCCTTCGCTCACCGGAAAGAAGCTGCGTGACCTGCGGATCCGTTCCCTCTATGGCCTTTCCGTGACGAGAGTTCTGAGGTCTGGAGTCCAGCTCGTTGCACGTCCCAGCCTCGTTCTCGAGATGGGTGACAGCATCCAGGTTGTAGGGCCGGCGGAAGGAATAGAGGCTGTTTCAAAGCTCGTAGGGAACAAGCCCGAGAGCCTGACCAAGCCTAACCTTGTCCCGATCTTCTTCGGGATTGCGCTCGGAGTCATCGTGGGCTCCCTGCCAATCCGTTTCCCGGGGATTCCCCAGCCCGTCAAGCTCGGGCTTGCAGGCGGCCCGCTTATCATTGCCATCCTTCTCGGACATTTCGGCCCGAAGCTGAAGATAACGACCTACACGACCCTCAGCGCCAACAAGATGATACGTGAGATGGGAATTGACATCTTCCTTGCCGCTGTCGGACTTGGTGCCGGAGAAAACTTCGTCAGCGCCCTCACGAACGGAGGATACTGGTGGATTCTCTATGGTGCGATCATTACGTTTGTCCCGCTGCTTGTCGTGATTCTCCTTTCCCACTACGTGCTCAAGTTCAATTTCTTCCAGATCTGCGGACTTGTCTCGGGATCCACGACGAATCCTCCTGTGCTGGCATTTGCCCAGGAAGCTTACGGAAGCGAATACACATCCGTCAACTATGCGACCGTCTATCCTCTCTCGATGTTCATGAGAGTTCTCGTCGCGCAGGTTCTGATTCTCATCGCCATGGCCTGAGTGTCAGAGTGATACAAAAAAGGACTGGCCCTGGGTCAGTCCTTTTTTTGTGTCGTTGCTGCCGCTATTTCACGAACCGGATGTCGATCGGGATGTTCTCGAGGCGAAGGTCTCCGAATGCAGCCTTGAGGTCGTCTCCGATGGTGGAGTAACCGTCGATCAGAGCCTGCGCAGCGTCATGGTCGCCTGTAGCCTGGATCTCCAGAAGCTTGCCGGACAGCTCCTTCATCGCATCCTCCATCTTGTCGAAGTCGATGACGTAGACGTTGCTGGGGTTGCGGACATAGGCGCCTTTCTCCTTGAGATAGTTGTAGATGAGCACGTTGGAGCGGCCGAGCGACTCCTCGTTGCCGAAGCGGCAGGAACGGACGAGGTTGGCGAGGTAGGTTGTCAGAGCGTTCTCCCTTGAGGTCAGGAGAGAAAGCCTGTGCTCCTTGTGCATCTGGCATGCGAGCCATGCTCCCAGCACGGAACCCTTTGCCTCCTCGATAGTCTCCGCAGTATTGCCGAGAGCCTTTGTCACGGAACCCTTCCCGTTGACAGTCTCCTTGACTCCGAGACCGTGGGAAACCTCCCTGAACACAATGTTCCAGAGGAAGGCCTCATTGTCCACGTAGCCTCTCTGGTCCACGTCGATGATGATGGAAGCGGCCGGAGACAGGATCTTGTTGTACTTCTCGCTGATGAGATTGTACATCAGGATTGTCTTCGTTCCTTTCTCCGCCTGGACCTTTGGGCTGAACGGAAGGTTCAGCGCGATGACCTTGATTCCGGCATTTGCCCTTCCGCCATAGTAGATGGCGTTTCCGACATAGATATTGGACTCATTGCCGGGGTTGAAGGAATTCTTGTACTCGTCCTTCGTGGGGAGCATGCTCTGGAGCTCGTCGAGAGACTGGATGCCCTTCCTGATATGTTCGGTATGGGCATCGTCCTTCATGATCACATATGCCTCATAGGAATTCTTGAGACCGTAGAGCGCGTCATCCGTGCACTCGTCGGGGCCGATGATGAGATCGACTGTGTTGTCGGTCATGTTGACCCATGCGAGGTCGCTCTCGTAGTAGTTGTCGCTGCGGAGCGCATCGATCTTCTTGAGCAGGTAGTCCTTGGTGCTTGCGTTGTGGGAAATCGAAACGGCAGTCTTGAGGCTGTTCTCGAGGCGATCGATCTGCTTGCTGAACGCATCATGGAACCATACCGTCTTGAGCTTCCCTTCGGAATCCCTCGTGATCATGGTGTAGGGGCTGTACTTCAGGGAGTCTCCCAGGGACTGGAACTCCCCGTCGGTCATGTCGGCAGGGTAGAAGTTCGCCCCTGCAGGCTTCTCGCCGAAACCGGAAATGAATGCAGAACCGTCGATGCGGTCCCATGGACCGTAGTTTATCATGGCGTAATCCTTCTCTGTCCCCTCGGGAAGAGAAAAGATCCTGGACCTCAGGTCTTTCCCAAGATACTGGTCCCAGTAGATGCTGTCAGCAATGGATCCCGCAATCTTGTAGATGTCGATCATTTCCTTCTGATGCTCGGAGAAAGAAGCCAGCTCGGCATCCGTAGGATTGATGCTGACAGGTGCATACCTCTCGAAAGTCCTTTCCAGCGTCGTAGTCTTCTGCTGCTGGCAGGATGTGACTGCGAGCAGGATGCACGCAGCTGCAACAAATGTTTTTTTCATAGAATTGATTACTGTGTCTAATCCGCTACAGGGTATCAAGTATTGTGTAGCGCTTGCGTATTGTCTTTGCGTAGGGAACGAGTCCCATGAATTCTTCTTCTTTCCATGGGACATATTTCCCGATTGTCTCCGTCAGGCCGATCCGGTCGAAAAATCCGTGCAGTTCCTCGTACGCCTTCATGTCCTTCCTGCAGAGCTTCTCGATCAGGAGCTGTGCCCACCCGACCTGCAGGCCATGGATAGATGACCTTTCGGGGAAATATTCGTCAATTGCGTGGCTGATAAGGTGTTCCGACCCGCTGGCGCCCCTGGAGTTGCCGGAGGCCATCATCGACAGTCCGGAGATTATCAGTCCGCTTGCCAGGTCATAGAAGAACTCGTCCGTCCCGATGTCTTCCCTGCTGTACTTGAATAGGGCTGCAGGAGCCGCCTTCGCCAGCATCAGGGCGAGCTCATTGATGGGCTCATTGATATTCTTGTTTGCCAGCATCCAGTCCTTGACGGCTGACAGGTTGGACACAACGTCTGCCACTCCTGCCAGGGTCAGCTGGCTGGGGGAACGGCTGATGACCCCGAAGTCGATCAGGATTCCGAGAGGGGCAGGGACAGAGTAGCTGCGCTTGCGCCCGCCGGATACCAGCCTGGCAACGGAAGAACACATCGAGTCGTTCGAAAGGGTCGTGGGAATCGTGACGTACGGGGTGTCGCACTTCGAGGCCACATACTTGACCTCATCGATTACGCTGCCTCCTCCAAAACCGAAGAAAAGGGCATCAACGCCCTTTATCCTTGCGGCAATGTCCGCAGCTTCCTGCGTCTGTCCGCCCTTGACGAATATGACCTGGGAGAACTCGCTCAGGTTCAATTGCCCCTTGTACTCCTCATACAGATTGTCCTGTGTGACCAGAATCTTGTTTGAGTAGTAGAAGTGGGCGTCTTTGAGCACCCAGTCGATATTCTTGAGAGTCTCCCGGCCGATCTTGATCACGGCCGGGGACTTCAGGTCATCATAGTACATTATTCGAGAGATCCGTTCTGTGCGTCGGAGATCATCTTTTCGTTCGCAGTGATGTAGATTTCAACCCTGCGGTTCTGGGCACGCCCTTCTGCGGTCTCGTTGGAGGCAACCGGGTCATTGTAGGACATGCCCTTGGTAGCCATGCGGTTCATCGCGATTCCGCACTTGTTGAGGTAGCTTTCTACGGCTGCGGCCCTCTGTCCGGAGATGCGCTCGTTGACCTCTGCGGAACCGGTGTTGTCGGTGTGGCCGTAGATGGTGATGTCGGTGTCGGTCATGTCGGACATCTTGGCGGCAAAGTCCTTGAGCTCAGACTTGGAAGACTCGGAAAGGGTCGTTCCGTTGAGCGGGAAGAGGATTCCGCTGTCGAAGGTGACCTTGAGGGCGGTCAGGTTGTTCTGGTCCTTGACCTCCTCGATCTTGGCATTTTCCAGCTTTGCGAGCTCCTCGGCCTTCTTGTCCATCTTCTTGCCGATGGCAGCGCCTGTGCCGGCACCTACGGCAGTTCCGATGGCAGCGCCCAGGGCGGCACCCTTGGCGTCATGTCCGATCAGCGCACCTATTCCGGCTCCGATGGCGGCACCTGCGCCGGCTCCGAGAGCTGTACCGTTGGCCATTTTGTTCCAGGATGAGCATCCGGGAAGCAGCATGATGGCTGCCATAAAGATTGCAATGTACTTTTTCATGATATATACATTTTGTTTCAACTGATCATAAAATTGCCCTGCTGAGGGGCACTTCTAAGAGAGTGTAAAATTAATTGTTTTTGTCGAACTAACCAACAGAGCCGGTGCTGAAAGCGACAAGCCCGTCGATCGGATTCTTGACGAAACGGCCCATGGTGACTCCGTATTCTGCCGCTATTCCGGACAGGATATCCCTGCAGCAGTATCCGACCGATCCGGCAATGCCGAGCGGGAAGTCCTTGTAGCCAGGGTATTTTGTTATGATGTCCGCAAAGAACGGCCTGAAGCAGGCCTCCAGCAAGGCTCTGTACCATGGATCGGTGTCCTGCCTGCCCGTCACGATCCTGGCGAGCGAGCCGCAGAACCTGTTCGCATCCGGTTTCCGGTAGATTCTGTCCATGACTTCGTCCCGGCTCATGGCTATGGCCCTGTCCAGCTCTCCGAGTATATCCTCCGGAGCGCTGCGCCTCATCCATGCCCTCAGCAATGCTTTCCCGATACTGGCCCCGCTTCCCTCGTCCCCGAGCATGAACCCCAGAGGAGGAATGTTCATGGTGATCCTGCTCCCGTCCCAGAGGCAGGAATTCATCCCTGTCCCGAGGATCGCAGCCATGCCCTTCTCGCTCCCCAGCACGGATGCCGCCGCCCCTGCCATGTCGCTGTCCGCCACGATCTCAGCGTTCGGGAAGAAGGAAGCCAGGACGCTCTCCATCAAGCTCTTGCGAGCCCCGCTGACTCCGGCCCCGTAGAATAGCACGGCATCGGGAGCGAGACCTTCCGGGAGAGCTTTTGCGATCCTTTCCGCCAGCTGCTCCCTGGTGTTCCACGCGGGATTCATCCCTTCCCCCGAAAACGGGAGAACGGATCCGTTGTCTCCGATCACGCGCCAGTCGGTCTTCGTCGACCCGGAATCAGCTATCAGCTTCATATGGTATCATTTTGACGTTACAAATTTAAATCTTTTTGGCGGAAATTTCATATCTTTGGTCTTATAGCATGGAACTTTATGAAATATAGACTTTTCGTAGCAGCCGCGTTGTGCTGTCTCGGCTCTTCCCTGGTCCAGGCCCAGGCCGGCTATACCCCCTATCCGGACCACCCTGTCGGAACGGCAGCCGCCGCCCCCGCGGGGAAACATGTCTCGACCCCGAACTACGCTCTCGCTGAGCGGTTCACGGCAAAGAAAGTCCGCAATATGGTCTTCTCGACCCGCGTGACACCCGAATGGTTTCCCTCCGGCGAAAAGTTCTGGTACTCCTGGAAAACATCAGAGGGAACGAACTACTACATAGTGGACCCGAAGACGGGGAAGAAGGACGAAGTGTTCGACCTCGACAAGCTCGCGATGGAGCTTACGGAGAAGGTCCGGGATCCGTTCGACGCCAGACATATTCCGCTCGACGGTCTGAAACTCAGGGACGATAACACCTTCGAGTTCGACATCAGGTCGACGATGGACATCAAGGATCCGGACGACAGCACGAAGACGACAAAGAAAGTTTTCCATTTCCTCTACGACATCAGCTCGCGGAAGCTGACCGAGACTGCGGAGAAAAAGGACAAGTGGCCGCGCTGGGCGAACGTCTCGCCTGACGGGACGATGGGCATCTACATGAAAGGCGGCGACCTGTACTACATGGACTCGACATCCCTGCGGAAGGCTGCCGGCGACGACACGACATTCGTGGAGCACAGGCTCACGAGGGACGCCATCCGGGGATTCGACTGGAGCGGCGACAACTACTCGGGTAACTTCGAGGAGGACACGACCCGCAGGGAGCTGGTCTACAGCGCATTATGGTCTCCGGATTCGAAGCATTTCGCGGTCGTCAAGTGGGACATGCGCCCTGTGAAGGAGCTCTGGGTGATCAATTCCGTCAGCCAGCCCCGCCCGACGCTCGAGACCTACAAGTACCAGATGCCCGGAGAACCGGGACCGGTCGGGAGCCTGTGGGTATTCGACATGCCCTCCGGAGAACATCATGAAGTTGCAAGTCACGCGTTCAAGGATCAGGATCTTACCATCTACGGAGCGCCGTCGACTGCTGCCGACAATTACGTCGACTACCGCAGCCGCAGATGGCTCGGCGACGAGAACGGATTCTATGTCAGCAGGATGAGCCGTGACCTGAAGAGATATGACCTCTGCTATGTGCCGGTGGGAGGAGACTCGACCCATGTCGTGATCAAAGAGCGGCTCAACACCTACGTCGAGACGCGGGAGCCCAGACTGGCAAAGGGCGGATCACAGATAATCGAATGGTCCGAACGCAACGGATGGGCGAATCTCTACCTGTACTCCTCCGACGGGAAACTCATACGAAACCTGACCGAGGGGGCTTATCATGTCGAGGACGTCCTGGGGATCAATGAATCAGCAGGATACGTGCTTTTCAGCGCCTGCGGGATGGAACCTGACGAGAATCCATACCAGATGCACACCTACAAGGTGGCGCTTTCAGGCGGAACGCCTCGCCGTCTCGACATGGAAGACATGGACGTGCTTTCCGTTTGCGACGACAAGGCGCGCTGGTTCGTGGCCAACTATTCCAGGGTCGATGCGGCGCCTGCAGTAGCCCTCTTCGACGCCGCCTCCGGCAGGAGGACCGACCTCGAGAAGGCGGACTTTTCCCTTCTCTATGCTGCCGGCTACCAGTTCCCCGAACGATTCCGCGTGAAGGCTGCCGACGGCGTGACCGACCTTTACGGAGCTATCTACAAGCCATATGACTTCGATTCGACAATGGTGTACCCTGTCTGCGACTATGTCTATCCCGGCCCGCAGGTCGAGGCGAACAATATCAGCTGGACACGTCCGACGCCCAGGACCGACCGTCTCGCCCAGCTCGGCTACATCGTCATCACGGTCGGAAACCGCGGAGGCCATCCCAACCGCTCGAAGTGGTACCACAATTTCGGCTACGGAAACCTGCGCGACTATGGCCTTGAGGATCAAAAGTATGCGATCCAGCAGCTCTGCGCGATGCATCCGTACATGGACCCGTCCCGTGTCGGGATCCATGGCCATTCCGGCGGCGGATTCATGTCGACTGCGGCAATCCTGACCTACCCCGATTTCTTCAGGGCGGCCGTATCATGCTCGGGAAACCACGACAACAGCATCTACAACCGCTGGTGGAGCGAGCAGCATCACGGAATCCTCGAGAAGATCGACAAGGGAGATACGACGTTCGTCTATCATATAGATACCAATCAGGAACTTGCAAGGAACCTGAAGGGACATCTCATGCTTGTGACCGGGGACATCGACAACAACGTGCACCCTGCAAATACGATCCGAGTCGTCAATGCCCTTATCAACGCGAACAAGAGGTTTGACCTGCTCGTGCTTCCGGGACAGAGGCATGGCTACGGGGATATGGATGAATACTTTTTCTGGAAATTGGCCGATTTCTACTCTGAGTGGCTCATGGGTAGCAGCGAGAGAGGGGAGGTCGACATCAGGGAAATGAACAATGACTAGCGGAAAGAAGATTTTTGCCGTCCTCGGGACGGCGCTTGCCCTGGCAGGATGCCAGACAGGCAAGGACATGGTTACGGATGACGTGGAAAGAAGTGTGACAGAAGCCCTTGCGCAGGGAGCCAAGGACAGCATGGCCGTCAATGTGACGGTAGAATATCCTGTCTCTGGCCTTTCCACGGCGGCACTGGAAGGGATGACTTCGAATATCATCTCATACGTATTCTCCCCGGCGGTGGATTCGACATACGCCTTGCCGGATTCTCTGCTCGCGGGGAAGACGGCAGACGATCTGGGAAGGGCCGCCGATGCGTTCGTCTCTTCCCAGCTGAAGAACTACAGGGACACGAATCTGCCCTTGTTCGAGGCGCAGAAGGGGATGGCTGACCAGTGGATGCTCTCTTGGGAGACAGCCCTGAGCGGATATTTCAACGGTTCCCACGGCAATCTTGCCACATACATGGTCGACAGCTACACATACATGGGCGGGGCCCATGGCATGAGTGTAAGGACTCCGATCGTGATGAGTGTCCGCGACGGACACATTGTCAGGGAGAGCGATTTCTTCATTCCGGACAGCAAGGATTCCCTGACGGTCATGCTGAGGCGCCATCTTCCGGACTCGTTCGATTCCATGGATGACTACAATATGCTCTTTGTCAAGGATATAGAGCCGAACGGCAACTATTATGTCACCGAGGAGGGCGTCAATTATCTATACGGAGAGTATGAGATCGGGCCATATTCCATGGGCGAAATCAGTGTGCTGATTCCCTGGGACGAGGTCAGGTCCATCGTAAAGAGAGAATACAGATAGTACTATATGTCAAAGAGTTCCAGACCGGCGGGTCCTGTCAGCTGGACGCTGACCCGCGTGGACGGGAAGATTGCTTCCGTCTCGAATGGCTACAAGGGGGCGCTTCGGGCGCTGGAATCCCTTGTCCATGCCCCGTATAGCCTCTATTCCCACGTGTCGTGTGACAAGGTGTCGACTGAGGAGCTCTTTGCCATTTCTGCGCGGACAAGGTGGGAGGACTTGCTTCTTTTCGGGACGCTTTTCCGCAAGAGGGTCTGGAAGGCTCTCTTCGACCTGACTCATGGGGAGAATGCTTATCCCCGGATTCTCAGCTATTCCGAATTTGCCGAAATTGTCGGGGAACCGCGCGGAGTCCGCAGTGTAGCCAGTGCCGTAGGGAACAATCCTGTCCCGGTAATCATCCCTTGCCATCTGATCATCCCCAAGGAGTCGCTGGACAAGTTGAGAATGCTGGAGCGGGAGAACGGGCTTTTCAGCTGGCATGCGCTCTACGTGATGGATTCTTCCGTGGATTACGGGGAGTACTCCGCCGAGGGGGCGTCGGCGAAGGACATAAAGCGAGACCTTATCCACCGCCAGTTCGCCGAGGCCTGACAACCCTTTCCCTCCGCCCCTTTTCTGCACTTGCCACGCCCATGCTACATTTTCCCCTCCGAACATAGCAACTTTTCCGATTTCTCGCCGGTCTGGTGGCAGCTGCCGGCGGAACTCCGCTCCGCTGCTTCGCAGCTCCGCTCCGGCCCCTCCCACCGTATCCTGCGTCCCGCTCCGCGCTCCTTGTCTCCGGCGGGCCCCGTCTTTTAGATTTGCACCGTGATTCCAATATGGGGT
>CAYTXA010000079.1:0-2517 GCA_964440865.1 uncultured Muribaculaceae bacterium
CATGTTGGTCTCCAGTTCGGCATTCGAATCAGCCCACTTGAAACCTTGTTCGATAAGGCGCGGGACGAGGTCGTTGAAGATCATCGCGAGGATTCCTTTGTTGCGGTACTCCGGACGGACTCCGATCAGCAGCAGCTCGACGCCCTCCTCATGATTGAAATACATGGAACGCACGATCTGGATCCACCCGAAGGGGAAGAGCTTGCCGCCGCATTTGCGGAGAGCCTGCACGATCGACGGGATCATGATCCCGAATCCCAGCATCTGGCCCTGCCCGTCTTCCACGACAGCGATGAGGTTGAAGTCCACGAATCCGAGATAGGTCCCGATATACTTGTCGATCATCTTCTTGTCGAGGGGAGTGAAATTGTACAGCGAGCCGTAGCACTCGTTGATCAGGTCGAAAATCTTATGGCCATATCCCTCCTTCTGAACCTCTTTACGAGTGAGCTTCCGTACATGGAAGCCATAACGCTCCGAAACAAGCTTTGCAACACGCGGAATGCGGTCAGGCAGCTTTTCCGGTATGGTGATCCTGTATTCCAGCCAGTCCACGGTCTTCTCGTACCCCATGCGTTCCATGTGCTGCATGTAGTAGGGGAAATTGAAGTTCAGGGCCATGGTGCTGATCTGGTCGAACCCTTCGACAAGCATGCCCTCGGCATCGAAATCCGTGAACCCCAGAGGACCGACTATTGTGTCCATGCCCCTCAGGCGGCCGAATTCGCCCACTTTCTCCAGCAATGCAGCAGACACTTCAGGATCATCCTCGAAATCGAACCACCCGTATCTCACCTCGTTGTGGTTCCACTTCTTGTTCGCCCTCTTGTTTATGATCGCGGCAATCCTGCCGACGATTCTGCTGTCCTTGTATGCAAGGAAATACGCGGCCTCAGAGAATGCGAATGCCGGATTGCGGTCCGGAGAAAGGGTATTCATCTCGTCAATGTAGATCTTGGGTACGAACCAAGGCACCCCGGCATAGAGCCGGTTGGGAAACTCGATGAAATCCTTGAGCTGTTTTTTCTCCAGGACTTGCTTTATGATTACTGACATTGTTGGTCTCGATTTTAGTACAATCTGACAAAAATAAGAAATTTTCTTTATTTGCTTCCGAATTAGTAGATTTGCAACAATGAGTGCCATGTCCGGGAAAGCAAGACTATGCTTGACAATTTTTTTTCTCTTAGCGCCGCTCCTTGGGGCCGGTGCAGCTCCTGGGCATGTCTTCTCGGGAGGAATCATATTCTCTCCGAAGGGTTGCGGGGTCATGTTCCGTTCAGAAGGGGAGTCCTCTGCCTACAGAATCCTCGTAAGATCTGATTTCCAGGGCATTATCACCGGAAAGGAAGAAGTCCCGGGTGTCGTGGCGAGCATAGCGATGGAATACCCACTGAAAAAATGGACGACCGGAGCAGGGGAGGCGAGGCTTCATGTCGGGCCTTCAGTGTCAGCCGGTTACGTCTGCGATAAAGACAGAGAGCATGGATTGCTCGTATCCGTCGGATGCACGGGAGGAGCAGATTTCTCATTCAGAGGCTCTCCGATAGAAATATCCCTGGACTTTTCCGCCGAAATCGGTGTGCATGTCGTTGTCAGGGACATCTCCCACGATGCCTCCACCAATTTCTACAGAAACGGTTTGCGAAAACTGCTGGAGCCGGAACTCACGATAAGATACAGATTCTAGGACCGGGCCATGGCAAGAAAATTTCTCATACTGATCGTAGCGGCGCTGCTTCTGGCAGTGGCTTTTCCCGCGTCAGGGGCATCCGGGAACGGGCAGAAAGCGAGGTTCGGATATGGAGTCGAATGGGGATCTCTTCTAACTATATATAATTGGAGTTCAAATACTTATACATCGGAAGAAGGTTATCTTGTAGACGAGACCGGTGGCCTTTTCAATTATCATGCCAACGGATTCATCGCGGCAAGGGCCGGAGTGGATTTCAGGAAGCTGAACCTGTCCGTGCTGGCAGGATGGCAGGGATTCGGCCGTGACCAGAGAGGGATTCCGGTCTGGCTGAGAGGAAATTTCCATTTTGATGGGACATCGGAGGACGGACATTTTCTCAGGCTGGAATGTGGGCTTGCAATCCCTGAGAACAAGGACAATACCAAGCCAACATGGTTCAGCGGACTGGGATTCGGGCGTAGGACAATGATAACGGACAAGATGTCGCTGGACATAACTTTGTCTGTCCAGAGCGCGTCGCTGTGGACAGGGCGTGTTTATGACGATTACACAAAAGAATACATAACTGGTGACAGGGTAAGGAATGCGCGAAGCCAGATAAGCTCCGTGGAGCTGTCCGTAGGGCTGAATTTCTGACCTGCGACTCCCCTTGCGTTCTTGTTACACAATTTATATTATGTTAACATGAGTAGAAAGAAAGTTGACATGGACCTCACCGGGGTCAAGATAGACGGCATCGCCGCTGAAGGAAAAGCAATCGCGCACGTCGACGATGTCGTGCTCTTCGTGCCTTACGGAGTTCCCGGCGACGAAGTGACTGT
>CAYTXA010000079.1:2527-6635 GCA_964440865.1 uncultured Muribaculaceae bacterium
ATAAAAGAAAAAGAAAAACTACATGGAAGGAAACCTCGTCAGCATCGACCGTCCGTCCCCGGAACGCCAGAAGCCGGACTGCGAGCATTTCGGGACATGCGGCGGATGCAAGTGGCAGCATCTCCCCTACTCCATGCAGCTACAGGCGAAACAACAGCAAGTCGTTGACCAGCTGGTCCGTATAGGTCATCTGGACATTCCCCCTGTGTCCCCTATTCTCGCCTCCGAAAACACCAGGTTCTACCGCAACAAGCTCGAATACTCATTCTCGTACAAGAGGTGGATCCTCCCCGGAGAAGACATCGATTCTCTCACGGAGAAAGACCGCATGGGACTGGGCTTCCATGTGACTGGATTCTTCGATAAAGTACTGGATATCAAGAAGTGCTGGCTCCAGAGGGACCCCTCCAACGACATCCGCCTCTTCATAAAGCAGTACGCCCTCGACCACGACATGCCATTCTACGACATCCGCGAGAACCGGGGCCTGATGCGCAACATGTTCATCCGCACTACGGAGGACGGCCAGGTCATGGTCATCGTCTGCTTCGCGGAGAACGATCAGACTGCGATAAAAGGCCTTCTGGATGCCCTTGCAGCCCGTTTTCCTGAGATAACATCGCTCTACTACGTCATCAACACCAAGGGCAACGACACCATTGCGGACCAGGAATGCATCCTCTACAAGGGTGACGAAGCCATCTACGAGACCATGGAAGGCCTCCATTTCCGCGTCGGGCCGAAATCCTTCTACCAGACCAACAGCCCTCAGGCATACAGACTCTACAGCGTAGTGAGAGATTTCGCGGCGCTTTCTGGCGGCGAGACAGTCTACGACCTCTACACCGGCACCGGCACGATCGCTCAGTTCCTCTCCTCCAAGGCCTCCAATGTCATCGGAATCGAATATGTGGAAGACGCCATCAGAGATGCCAGGGACAACGCCAGACGCAACTCCATCACCAACTGCGAGTTCTTCGCCGGCGACATGAAGGATGTCCTCAGTCCCGCCTTCATCGCAAGGCATGGACATCCGGACGTCGTGGTGCTGGATCCCCCGCGGGCGGGCATACATCCCGACGTAGCCAAGGTCCTTCTCGAAACCCAGGCGCCACGCATGGTCTACGTCAGCTGCAACCCGGCTTCCCAGGCAAGGGATCTTGCTGTCCTCTGCCAGAAATACGAAATCACTGCAGTACAGCCTGTGGACATGTTCCCCCACACCCAGCACGTCGAAAATGTCTGCGCGCTGAAGCTTAGAGATAAGGCTGAAAATTAGTATCTTTGCATGTCATGCTGACACAGGTACTGATATTGATCTTAGGGCTCGCGCTGATCGTTTTTGGCGCGGACTACCTCGTGGACGGAGCTTCCAGCATCGCGAGGAAAGCCGGAATCAGTGAATTCGTGATCGGACTTACGATCGTGGGGATGGGCACGTCCGCCCCAGAGATGGTCGTAAGCTTCATGGGAGCTCTCCAGGGCAATGCCGACATCGCTGTGGGCAACATCGTGGGCTCCAACATATTCAATGTCCTGATGATACTGGGCATCACGGCAGTCATGATGCCGATCGGAATCACGCCAGGCAACAAGAAGAAAGACATTCCGGTAAATATTTTTGTCACCCTTCTGCTCATCACCCTGGGGCTCAACGCCACCATCTTCGGGCTCGGGACCAACGTGCTCAGCAGATTCGACGGAGCCGTCCTTCTGACGTGTTTCGTCGCATATCTGGCATATGCCTTCCATGAGGGCAAGAAAGAAGGAGACACCGCCCCTGCGGAAAACGAGAAATCCCTGAAACTATGGGTCAGCATCATTTTCGTCATCGGCGGACTTGCCGCGCTCGTTGCCGGAGGGAAAATGTTCGTGAACTCTGCGACAGCCATTGCCAAGATGCTGAGAGTCAGCGACAAATTCATAGCTATTACAATTCTTGCCGGCGGGACCTCGCTGCCCGAGCTTGCGACATGCGTAGCCGCAGCCATGAAGAAAAAAGGACAGCTCGCCCTTGGCAATATCCTGGGTTCCAACGTATTCAACATTCTCCTGATCCTCGGCGGCTCGGCGCTGATCACTCCCCTCTCCTTTGAGGACATAGGCGTCGTAGACCTCTGCGCTCTGCTGCTCAGCGGCCTTCTGATCTGGACATCTGCCTATACCGGAGAAAGGGACAAGATAGACCGCGCGGACGGCGTCATAATGCTGTTCTGCGAGGCGGCCTACTTCGTCTGGCTCCTTATCCAACTATAGAAAAGTATTAAAACATAAACCATATGGCCTTCAAACCTACTTCATATCTGCTCCAGAATGCACAGGACGGCCGTCTTTTCGAAGACACAGGCTGGCTTCTGGGGGATCCTGAAAGCAAGTCGGCCTCCCTCGTGAGAGCCGTGTATGCCGACAAGAAATTCGTGCCGGACAATTTCGAACAGGGACTCTACCGCTACTGGCGCTGGCTCCCTATCCAGAGGACACTCAAGCATTCCCACGCTCCCGTTACCTACAAGAGCAAGGGACTTGCCGCCATGCTCGGCATGAGCAACCTCTACATCACATTCTCAGGGTTCTGGCCCAAGATCGGCGCCAGGATGGCAACCTGCTCCTTCAAGGAGACCGAGGCATTCGCCGTCTGCGCAAGGATGTCCAGCAGGAACAAGAGAATTCTCGTGGTCCAGTCCGCAGGCAACACGGCAAGGGCATTCGCCAAAGTATGCTCCGACAACGGCATTCCCCTCGTCATCTGCATCCCTGAGTCAAACCTCAGCGACATGTGGTTCCGCAAGCCCCTCAAGAAGTGCGTCAAGGTAATCGCAACGCCCAGAGGCACAGACTACTATGATGCAATCGTGCTGGGCAACAAGCTCTGCAAGGACCACCGCTACATGGCCGAGGGAGGCGCAAAGAACGTAGCCAGAAGGGACGGAATGGGCACGACCGTGCTCTCAGCCGTTGAGCAGATCGGACGCATCCCTGACGCCTATTTCCAGGCCGTAGGAAGCGGCACCGGAGCAATCGCCGCATACGAGAATGCAGAAAGGCTCGCGGCGGACGGCCGTTTCGGAAAGAACAACATGAGGATCTACGCATGCCAGAACGACCCGTTCACTCTGATGTACGACTCCTGGAAAGCCGGATCGAGGGAACTCGTTCCCTTCACTCCGGAGGAGTCCCGCAAGGCATCCGAGATCATCCTCGCGACCGTACTGTCCAACCGCAAACCGCCTTACAGCCTCGCCGGAGGCCTGTTCGACGTCCTGACCCAGTCCCATGGAGACATGTACAAGGCGACGAACGACGAGGTCGTGGCGTGGCTGCTGAGATTCTTCAAGGCTGAAGGTGTGGACATTCTGCCTGCTGCGGCATGTGCATGCGCCTGCCTCAAGAAGGCAGTAGACGAGGGCGCAGTAGGCCGTGACGAAGTTGTCATGCTGAACATCACCGGGGGCGGAATGCTCAACGCGACAAAGAAAGGCTTCGTGCAGAAGGAAGCGGACCTTGTCCTTTCTCCGGACCTTTCCGAGGAGGAGATCATCTCTGCCGTAGACAAACTTTTCCTGCAATAAATAGACAATGATCCTACAGACAATACTTGCAGACGTCGCAGACGGCCTCATGGGCGTCATGTCGGGAAAAGTCCCGGCAGACAGCGTGAACATAGCCGATTCGCTGCGCATCCATCAGGAAAACGCCATGCAGGAGCTCATAAAGGACCCCGAAGGCTTCCTCGAACACATGATCGAAAGCGGAATACAGTTCGGGCTCAAGCTGCTGGCAGCCATCCTGATATACCTCATCGGAGCATGGCTGATCCGCCGCATCACGGGGATGATGGACAAGGGATTCCTCAAGAAGAGGACGGAACCGACAGTCGCGTCCTTCTCCAAGAGCCTCGTTTCCATCTTCCTTACGATCCTGCTGGTCATCATCACGGTCAGCACGCTCGGAGTCAACACGACATCGATCGCAGCCCTGCTTGCCGGCGGAGGTATGGCTATCGGCCTTGCCCTGAACGGCACGGTCCAGAATTTCGCGGGCGGAATCATGATCCTGATATTCAAGCCTTTCCAGGTCGGAGACTACATCAAGGCATCCGGATATGAGG
>CAYTXA010000079.1:6645-9589 GCA_964440865.1 uncultured Muribaculaceae bacterium
CAAGATCAGGACCTATGCCGGAGCCATCATAGTCCTTCCCAACGGATCCCTGTTCGGCTCCAACGTGGAGAATGCCACGGAGAAGCCCGTACATCGCTGCACATGGAAGGTAGACGTGGCCTACGGGTCTGATTCAGACAAGGTTATCGGCGTCCTCAAGCAGATAGTAGGCAATGAGCCCAGGATCATAGACCACAACACCCCCGGCGCCGCAGATCCCCAGTACTACCTCACTGCCCTGAAGGACAGCAGCGTGGAGTTCACGATCTGGGCCTGGGTAAAGACCGAGGACTACTGGGCAGTGCTGCTGAAGCTGAACAAGGAAATATACGACGAACTGCCAAAGAACGGAATAGAGTTCCCGTTCCCGCAGCTGGACGTACATCTCGACAAGAAAGAAAGCTGATACTATTTTCCGAGATTCTCCTTCGACGCGACAGGATTGCCGTAGATGTTGAGGAGAATCTTCCGAAGTTCACCACGGTCAAGACTGGGCTCCACGGAGTCCAGTTTTTCTTCTATATAGGCCTTGAATGCCTCAAGCTCCTCCGGAGCATAATTTGCCGAATACTTGTCAGTGCCCCTGGAGAGGTCGTATCCCATATAGTTTGTCTTCCAGAGGTGGTATCCCTCTATGATCCTGTGGTCCACCTCATGAAGCAGAGCCTGGTAGCGCTCGTTTCCGTTCCCGACGCTCGCAGCAGCTTCTATCTCCCTGTGGGTCAGAGGGCTTCCGATGTTGAGATGGATATTTCCCTTCTTCTGGCTGATCCCGGTAATTATGCTGACAAGGTCTTCGTTCTCGGCCTTGACATATTTCTGGGTCCTCGAAATCAGATCTTCCCTGGCCTTCAGGATGTCGCAAGGCTCGTATTCGTAGGAAATGCTGACCGGGACTATGTGCAGCTCGTCGAAATTGGACACAAAATCCTTCTCTCCGCTCATGTCGAACATCTTCAGGACACCCTGCTCTGTCGTATCTATGCCGTCCTTGGTGCGGCCCTCCCTCTGGGCAATCCAGACGCTGCTCTCGCCGGAAGTGATCGTGTTGCGGATGTACCGGCTGAGCTTCTGCGAGGAAAGATAGATTCCCCTGGCACTGATCCCGCGGATAACCTTTATCATCCTGTTCGAGCGGATCAGGGCTTCTACGTACTTGTTGGACAGCAAGTTGTCCCCGACTGCTATCTGCGTCATCGGGACACTGTTCCTGTAGAGCACAAACTGCAGGAGTGCAGGGTCGATAATGATGTCCCTGTGGTTGGAGATCGCAAGGAACCGGCGGTTGCTGTAGCGGAGGAATTCGACACCCTCATACGTGAACTCCCCGGCAGTGTGCTTCAGGACCCATTCCACGGCACGCGCCATGACCTGGATCTGGAAATCGTCCACTCCGGAAAGATTGTTCAGCACCTTCGAAAGGTAGTCCTCCGGTTCATCAGGAAACAATTGCTTGGATACCTTGGGAACCGCAGGGTGCTGCGCCACCAGATGGAAAGCCTTGACGGCTTCAGCATCATTGTAGGGGCGTATGTTGTCAAATTCGTCTTGTCTGTTGTCCATAGTTTGCGTCTTTCAGCTGAAACGTAGCTAATATAGCTATTTTTTCCTGAAAAGGAGCGAGCTGTCGCCGTAACTGAGGAAGCGGAAAGCGTTGTCAAGCGCAAACCGGTAGATTTTCCTCCAGTCTTCGCCCACGAATGCGGCAATAAGCAGGATAAGGGTGCTCTTCGGCTGGTGGAAATTTGTCACCATCATGTCGACTATGCGGAAACGGAAACCGGGCACAATAATAATCCTCGTGCCGACCTTGATCTCGTCCAATCCGTTGTCATCCAGATACTTGACAATGGCCCTGAGAGAATCCTCGGTCGAGATTTCCTTGTAATCCTCCTCATATGGGGCTCACTGCCCGACATCGGACGGTACCCCGTTACGGATGATGTTCACCCCGACATAGAAAAGGGATTCGAGGGTCCTGACACTTGTAGTGCCCACGGCTATCACCTTCTTGTGGGAGTCCAGAATATCCTCTAGGAACGCCTTTCGCACCGAGAACGGCTCCCTGTGCATGGGATGTCCGGAGATCTCGGAACTCTTGACGGGAAGGAACGTACCGGCCCCGACATGGAGACAAACCGTCTCTTTGTCAATTCCTTTGCTCGCAATATCCTCAAGCACGCGGTCCGTGAAATGGAGCCCGGCAGTGGGGGCAGCGACAGACCCGCGGAAATGGGCATAGACCGTCTGGTAGCGCTCCTTGTCGATTGCCTCGGTCTCACGGTCCAGATACGGAGGGATCGGGATGGTACCGCAGATCTCGAGGACTCTCGAAAAAGGAGATCCATCCTTCCAGGAGAACTCCACGATGCCCGTCTCGCCAGTTCTTTCGACGAGAGAAGCCCTCAAGTCCATCCTGCGGACAACTTCATCATCCTCAGGATTATAGAGCCCCAGAAGGTCTCCTTTCCACTTTTTCGCGTTCCCGATGACACAGCGCCAGCTGCATTTCTCCGTAGCGGCAAAGGAAATGTTGTATTCCGCCGGATCCACAGGGCTGAGACAGAAAATCTCGATATTGGCGCCGGTTTCCTTCTGGAAATGGAGACGGGCAGGTACAACCTTGGTGTCATTGAACACCATAATCGTATTGGAAGGCAGGAATTCCGGTATCTCACGGAAAACATGCTCGCTTATCTCGCCGTCCCTGTATAGCAAAAGCTTGGAAGAATCCCTCTCGGGAAGGGGATATTTTGCAATTCTGCTGTCTGGAAGAGGATAGTCGTAATCCTCGATTCGTATAACTGGTATCATCGTCAACCTCGTGAGATTTTAAAATCCGCGCAAAAATACACATTACCCGTCAAATCACGAAATATCGCACGAATAGCCGGCAACCGATTTCAACACAAGAAGACAAGGTTTTCAACACGATTTCCACGGT
>CAYTXA010000080.1:0-9510 GCA_964440865.1 uncultured Muribaculaceae bacterium
CTGTGATATATTCACATAATCAGAATCCACGTTATATTGCATATTACTTCAAAACCAAGCATTTCTATAACGAGAAACGGAAATATGCTAGGGGTGCAAAAGTCATAGAAATGAAGCCGGAGGATTTATCAAAGATAAAGATCCCAGTTCCACCACTTGAAGAGCAAGAGAAGATAGCTTCTGTTATTGATAAATTCGAAGCACTCATGTATGACATGAAAGGTGGGCTGTCAGGTGAGATTGCTGCCCGTCACAAGCAGTACGAATACTACCGTGACAAGCTGCTCACATTCAAACGCAAGGAAGCATAACAAGGTATCTTAACAAGGAGGTATAGCCATGACACAATACAGCATAGTATCAGAGAACGACGAGAGCACTGTGGTGACCTCATACGAGATCAAGCACAGTGACGAGTCACAATACCAGTCTGAGACAGCACTGGAGAAAGCCTTCATCGAGCAGCTCCAGGCCCAGGCATACGAATACCTGCCCATCCACTGTGAGGATGACCTTATAAGGAACCTCCGCAAGCAGTTGGAGAAGCTGAACAACATCACCTTCTCTGATGACGAGTGGCAGCGTTTCTTCACAGAGAAGATCGCCAACAAAAACTTCGACATAGCCCAGAAATCCTTCATCGTTCAGGAGGACAACGTGCAGCTTCTGGACAGAGACGACGGCACGGTGAAGAACGTCACCCTCATCGACAAGGATGACATCCACAACAACAGCCTGCAGGTCATCAACCAGTACGTCGAGGAGAAAGGCAACCACGACAACCGCTATGACGTCACCATTCTCGTCAACGGCCTGCCACTGGTCCATGTCGAGCTCAAGCGTCGTGGCGTGTCGTTGAAGGAAGCCTTCAACCAGATCATCCGCTATAACCGTGACAGTTTCTGGGCAGGCTCCGGTCTCTATGAGTACATCCAGATCTTCGTCATCAGCAACGGCACAGAGACCAAGTATTACTCCAATACCACCCGGGATGCCCACATCAGGGAAGTGGCAGAGAACAGTGGCAAGCCCAGGAAACAGACCTCCAACTCCTATGAGTTCACCAGCTACTGGGCCGATGCCAACAACAAGATCATCCCCGACCTGATGGACTTCACGAAGACCTTCTTCTCGAAGCACACCATCCTGCGGATCCTCACCCACTACTGCATCTATACCTCTGAGAAGCTGCTGCTCGTCATGCGTCCATATCAGATCGTAGCCACAGAACGCATTCTCAACCAAATCAAGTCAGCCTTCTACAGACATAAGTACGGCACTATAGACGGCGGTGGCTATGTGTGGCATACTACAGGCTCTGGCAAGACCCTGACCTCCTTCAAGACTGCTAGGCTCGCCAGCCAGATGGATTTCATCGATAAGGTGCTGTTTGTCGTGGACCGTAAGGATCTCGACTATCAGACCATGAAGGAGTATGACCGTTTCGAGAAAGGTGCTGCCAACAGCAACACGTCTACAGCCGTGTTACGCAGACAGCTCCTTGACAAGAACGCCAAGATCATAATCACCACCATACAGAAGCTCTCTTCACTGATCAAGAAGAACCAGGACTTCCCAGCCTACATGCAGCATGTTGTGTTCATCTTCGATGAGTGTCACCGCAGCCAGTTCGGTGACATGCATAAAGCCATCACCAAGAAGTTCAAGAAATACTACCTCTTCGGCTTTACCGGTACGCCCATCTTCGCACAGAACGCAGGCAGCAACGGTCTCCCTGACCTTAAGACCACAGACCAGGCTTTCGGCAAACGACTGCATACCTACACCATCGTCAACGCCATTGCCGACGGCAATGTGCTCCCGTTCCGTGTGGAATACATCAAGACCATCAAGGAGAAGCAGCACGTCAAGGATGGAGACAAGGAAGTGTGGGGTATCGAGAAGCAGGAAGCCTTGCAGGATCCAAAGAGAATCCACTTGGTCACAAAGTACATCCTCGAGCATTTCAGCCAGAAGTGCAAGCGCAACGACAAGAGCTATGAGTTCCGGCAGCTCGCAAATGTCGAGGAAGTCGCCAAGGCCCAGAAGAACAACAAGGATGCCCAAGAGATAAAGGAAGTCAAGGTAGCCACCCGTCTCACCGGCTTCAACAGCATCTTTGCCGTGAGCAACATCCCCATGGCCAAGCTCTACTATACAGAGTTCACGAAGCTCCAGAAAGACCTCCCCGAGGCACAGCGCCTGAAAGTCGCCACCATCTACAGCTATGGCGTGAATGGCGATGACAACGAGGATGCCAGCGGACTTCCTGATGACGAGAACAGCGAGGACACCAGCGGACTGAGCGTTGTTGACCGTGACTTCCTCGAAGCAGCCATTCAGGACTACAACAGCATGTTCCATACCAACTATGACACTTCCAGTGACAAGTTCCAGAATTACTACAAGGATGTGTCTCTGCGGATGAAGAACCGTCAGATTGACGTTCTGATTGTCGTGAACATGTTCCTGACAGGCTTCGACGCTACCACCCTCAACACACTGTGGGTGGACAAGGACTTGAAGATGCACGGACTGATCCAGGCCTACAGCCGTACCAACCGCATCCTGAACAGCATCAAGACCTTCGGCAACATCGTCTGCTTCCGTAACCTGGAGGATGCTACCAATGAGGCCATCGCTCTGTTCGGTGACAAGGATGCCGCCGGAATCGTCCTCATGCGTACCTATGATGAGTACTATCACGGCTACGCCGACGAGAAGGGAGAAGAGCAGCCAGGCTATGACGCCCTTGTTGATGACCTGTTGACGCACTACCCGATAGGTGAGCAGATTATCTCTGAGGAGCAGCAGAAGCGGTTCATCAAGCTCTGGGGCGCTATCCTGAAACTCCGCAACATCCTGACTGCCTTCGACCAGTTCTCTGAGGACAATCTGCTCACAGAAAGGGCTGTGCAGGACTATTGCAGCGTCTACAACACCCTGCATGAGAAGTGGCGCACCAAGCAACACGAAAAGGAAGGCATCAACGATGATGTCGAGTTCGAGATGGAGCTCATCAAGCAGATCGAGGTCAACATCGACTACATCCTCGCCCTGGTAAAGAAATATCACGAAGAGCACACACAGAACGGCAGAATCGAGATCAGGACTGACATTGACCGTGCCATTGGATCCAGTCCCAGGATGCGCAACAAGAAAGACCTCATCGATGACTTCATCAAGTCTCTCACTCCGGCGAGCGATGTGGATGACGACTGGAACGCCTTCATCCATGATCGCATGAAGAGCGAGCTGGACGACATCATCACAACGGAGAAGCTGAAGCCTGAGCAGGCAAGGAAGTTCGTAAACGGTTGTTTCCATGAGGGTTATGTTGAGACTTCAGGAACAGCTGTCGCCGACATTCTTCCTCCCATGGGGCGGTTCTCCAAGGGCGGAGTCCGGGAGAAGAAGAAGCAGACCGTCATCGATAAGATCAAGGCCTTCTTCGACAGGTTCTTCGATCTGTGTCCGGAGGGAGTCGATTCCGGCAATACAATGAATCTTCCGAAATATTACTCACAGGATCTTCCGGATCGCATCGCTGCGGACCCGGAGGTTTACTATGGAAAATAACTGCCAGCTACCGCTCAAGGAGATAGCGGATGGCGGCGAGGGGATGGTGGAAGAGCATGCGGGGGCCGGAATAGCGCATGACTTCGCGGATGCGTTCGCGCATTTCGGGCTTGTAGCAATGGACCGGGCAGTAGTGGCAGTATTTCTTCTGCTCGCCAAACTTGCAGAGTTCCAGCCGCTTATGGGCATATTCCAGCAGCTCGGAGCATTCGGGGCACAGTCCTTTCCTGGTGCCATGGTGGTCGTGGCACCAGATTTCTATCATCCACCGGACGGTCTTCTTCTCGCGCTCTATCCTTGTCATTGCTCTGGCTGATAGTCGATTATAGTCGGGGTTACGCCTGCGGCGGCGAGGAAGCGGCGGAGGTCGGGAACGGAGATCTTGACGAAGCAGGTCGCGGTTCCATCGGTGCAGCAGAAGGAGTCGGCTTCAAGGACTTCGCGGTCGAGGATGACGCTGAGGGACAGGTCGCCTGCGCCGGAGAGCAGGTCTTTCGGGACGAGGCAGCAGCTGAGCACGGTGGAGGAGCCATGGGGCGTTCCGAGCATGGAGCGGAGCTTGTCTTCGGAGGCGAATGAGACGCGCGGAATGGCAAGGGCAGCGCCGAACACTTTTGTTATAAATGGCTTGGTTCCGGTGGTTACGAAGAGGTAGTACTTCGTCTGCTGGCGGTTGCAGAGGAAGAGGGTCTTGACGGTGTGGGCACGGAGGGCGCGGTCGACGTTGAGGCAGTCTTCCATGGTGATACCGGGGTCGCAGTCGATGCGCTCGAATGGGATTTCCAGCTCATGGAACTTCCCATATATCGCTTTCTGCAGGGGCGTCGCGAACTCCAACGGAGCATTCCTCTTTATCTCGCTTGTGTAGAACATACTTTTCCGCAAATTCATCTGGCTGCAAAATTACACTTTTGTCCCGGAATTTCACCTTCTGACCTCTCCAGAGTGTCGGCCGATCCTCCCTGCCCCCGCATGCTCCCCGTATCCGACAGCCTGACCACCGGATCTTCCAGCCTGGCCACCGGATCTTCCAACCAAGCCACCGGATCCGCCCTCGCCAAATGTAACGCTGTCCCTTGAGGTAAGCCAACAGGCACCTCAAAGAGCGCGAAAAGGGTTTAACTGCGCGCTCAGGTCTGATCATCAGGACCTCAAAGGGCGCGAAAAGGGTTTAACTGCTCCTTGAGTCCTTAGAATTTACACCTCAAAGGACAAACTGTACATAAACTGCTGAAATCAGCCTCACGGGCCGCCCTAATCTGAAGAAATAGACCGCGTGAACTGCCTTCAACGGCCGGAATCAGCCTCGCGGAACACGCTTAACTCGCAGCAGCACCGCAAAGCGAGACTTTGCTGCAAACACCCGACGAGCCTCTACTGATTACCCGACAGAATCTCCCGGACAGCCATCTCATTAAGATTCAGCACCCTGGCAATCTGCTTCGAATCCTGCCCCACCCTCGATGCGAGCTCCCGCAGCAAGCGATTCTTCGCCGTGAAGTCCAGCGCCGGAAAATTATCCGTCGCGAACATCGATGAACATAGATCGCGAGCAATCAGTCTCACCGATTCATCCGTCAGCAGCGATGAGCCTGTCGCTTGAACGCCCTTCATTTTGGAAGATCTGTTTACAAAGAAAGACAATGAAGCCGACGTCCGGAAAAGCAATTCGACAGGACGCCATGCGACATACGATTTCTTGACAATGATTCCGGATTCATCTACCAGCCATTCTTCAGGGACGTCTAGTCTCGAATGCAAGATTCTGTATCGCTCCCGCAGCGTCATTTCTTTGATTTTTTTCAGGCCAGGCCGGACGACATTATCATTAAAATAGCAATTCCCGCTGCTCCAACGATATGAATAATAAGAAGTTGCACGATCAACAGCTATGATATTCGCTAGAATATATGCAATCGTTCTCTTTTCGGATTCCTCATCAATGACAGGAATAACCTTATACTGAAGCTTGCTCATCAAATCGCTTTCATGGTATTTATGTCCATACCACCTGCCATATGAGCGTTTGATGTCATTGAAAAAATTATGCATGTTCGCTTCATCGCCATCAAGCATGATGTGGACATGGTTCGACATGATGGTAAATGCAAGAAGACGAAGGCAGTGGTGATAGGAGAATATCGCGAAATAGTTCATCAGGATTCGTCTGTCTTCATCGTCCTTGACCAGATCTGGCGAGGAACTGCCGTCCGTACATAGATGTGTTTTCATGGTAATGCCGAATTGTTCTTGAAGTCAAGTTACTGCTTCCGACGGAACATTTCACCACGTCGCGATCCGGTTTTTATGATTCTTTACTCAGCCGCACAATTCTTTACTTTTTTTCATGATTTTTTACTTCGCGCCTGAAGGATTCTCCGTGATTCTTCATCCGGCCTCCGTGATTCTTCATCCGTCAAGTGCACGCCGGGCCGCCACAATCAGGTTCGAATCTTCGAAGTTCGTAGGGCATTAGGAGGCTAGGAGAGCTCAGCGCGGGCTTTCGAGAGAGGCACCTGTCCCTTGAAGTAAGGGAACATGTACCTCAAAGAGCAGAATAAGGTTTAAATGCTCTCTGAGGAAGGAAATTCGCTACCTCAAAGAGCGAATTAAGGTTTTAAGTGCGCCTTGAGGCGTCAGTTCGCTCACCTCAGAGTACAAGCCCGGCGGCCGCAAGACTTGAAGGGGCTGGCTGGGGGCAGGCGGAGGCGCGAGTGGGCACGTCGGGGCGCGAGGTGGGCACGCCGGGGCGCGAAAACGGCTGGCCCGGGGTGGGGTCAGCCGCTGCGATGGTGGTGCAAACTGTGATGGCGGGGTCTGCAGTGAAGGCGAAGGCAGCCGCTGCACCGGCGTGAGAAGGCACAGGCAACGGCGTCAGCCGCCCCTACTTGTACATGAAGCGCTTGATGGTGCCCTTCGGGGTCTTTGCGAAGGGTTCCCAACGGGCCTCGAAAGCGGAGACGGCGCTGTAGGCGGGAAGCTGGCTGTTGAGCTTCTTGACGTTCTGCTTCAGGACAGCATCCACGGCGCTGGAGTCGAGGTTCTGGTCGGCGATCTCGTCCTGCTTCGGAACGATCAGCGCCACGAGCTTGGAATCCCTCTCGACGATGATCGACTCAGCGACAAGAGGCAACTGATTGAGAATCACCTCGATCTCCTCGGGATAGATGTTCTGTCCGTTGGAAGAAAGCAGCATGTTCTTGTTGCGGCCCACGATGAACACAGACCTGTCGGCATCCATGGTCGCGATGTCACCGGTATGGAGCCAGCCGTCAGGAGTGAAGAGACGTGCGGTCGCCTCCGGGTTCTTGTAGTAGCCGGGCGTCACGACATCTCCCTTCACGAGCACCTCGCCGGGAATGTGCTGCGGGTCCTCGGAATCGATCTTGACCTGGACATCGCGGAAAGGCTCGCCGCAGGAGTGGATCTTGTACCTTCCGGGATGGCCGATGCAGATCGAAGGAGTCGTCTCGGTCATGCCGTAGCCGGAGATGAAGTTGACGCCCAACTTGTTGATCAGCAGGTTCTCGAACTCGAATGGGATTGCAGCGCCGCCGGTCACGAGCATCTCGCACTGCGAGCCGAATGCGGACATGAAGATGATCCTGAGGGCGCGGCAGAAATCCTCGTTGTGCTCATGGTCCTCGAGCCTTGCCTGGCCGGTGGGGTTCTTGATGAAGTCGCCGATCGTGGCATCGATCATCTTAGTGAGGATCAGCGGCACGGCGAAGAAGAGGCGCGGATTGACCTTCGGGAGAGCCCTGCGGAGGTTCGACGGGGACGGGATCATGTTGAGAACGCAGAGATGCATGCCCAGGCAGAGCGGTGCGATGCCGTCATACACGAGGCCGAAGATGTGGGCGAAAGGCAGCACGCTCATGTATCCGTCGCCGTCGCGGTATGGGAAATGGAACGGAATCATGTCGATGTTGCTGCTGATGTTCCTGACCGTGATTTCGACTCCCTTCGGGTTGCCAGTGGATCCGGACGTGTACATGATCGCGCAGAGGTCGTCCATCGGACGGTCCGCAACCTTGAACTCGTCCTTGCCGTATCCGTTCGGGTAACGGCTGGCGAATTCCGCATCGGCCTCCTCGAATGCCTTCCTGAAGGCGTCATCTCCGAAGAGAAGCTTACCGGCGTTGCAGTCAATCACCCCGCGAAGTCCCGGAGTATCAGAGAGTTCCATCTTCGAGAACGTAGCGGCCTCCGTGTAGAGAAGCTTGCCCTCGGAATGGTTGACAGGCCCTGAGACATCCTTCGCCGTGAATCCGTTGAAGAGGATGACCGCAACCTTGTCGCCGGTCACCGCCGCGAAGAAATAGCGCAGCCAGTTCGCACTGCTTCTCGCATTGATTACTATATGTGCGCCGCTGGCGATGCCGGCCTTCTCCCAGAGGAGCTTTGTCTTCGCCACGTTCGACGCAAACTCTGAATAGGTATAAGTGTCTTTTTCGAAATCGGCCACGGCGGTCTCGTCCCAGTGCCTGAGGACGGCGTCGTGGAATTTGTTGATGAAGCTTTCCATTGTCTGTGGTTTTTTGTTGCCGCAAATTTAAAAGTTAGTTCCGAAAGATGCCAGAATCCGCTTACCCGTCCACAACTTCATTCCCCGATTTCGCCACAGAATGGGGAATTTCGCCAAAAAACGTAAAATTGCAGTATGGCAACAGCCTGTAACCCAAAGGCTTGCAGCAAAGTGGCAAAAATCCTTCCTATCCCGTGCGGAAGAAGAAAAATCGATTGCACACCGCCAGGATGCGGAAAAATGGAAAATTTGTAATACTTTTGTTCCCCGTAAAAGTAATTCCATCGCCATGCTTTACGGGTTCGATAACGAGAAATATCTCAAGATTCAGTCTGAACACATCAAGGAGCGCATATCGCGCTTCGGAAACAAGCTCTACCTGGAGTTCGGAGGCAAGCTCTTCGACGACAACCACGCTGCGCGCGTCCTGCCGGGATTCCGTCCGGACAGCAAGCTGCACATGCTGCTCCAGCTCAGGGACGAGGCGGAGATCGTGATCGTCATCAGCGCGGTCGACATCGAGAAGAACAAGGTGCGCGGGGACCTCGGGATCACGTACGACGAGGATGTGCTGAGGCTGAGGGACGCGTTCATCCAGCGCGGGCTTCTCGTCAACTCGGTGGTCATCACCCACTTCCGCGGTCAGGAAGGCGCCAAAGCCTACAGGCACCGTCTCGAACAGCTCGGAATCAGGACCTACTACCACTATACTATCGACGACTATCCCAACAACGTGGCGCTGATCGACTCGGACGAAGGCTTCGGAAAGAACGACTACATAGAGACGACGCGTCCGCTAGTCATCGTGACGGCCCCGGGCCCCGGAAGCGGCAAGATGGCAGTGTGCCTGAGCCAGCTCTACCAGGACAACAAGCGCGGAATCAAGGCCGGATATGCGAAGTTCGAGACGTTCCCCGTGTGGAACCTTCCGCTGAAACACCCTGTGAATCTTGCCTATGAGGCGGCGACTGCCGACCTCAACGACCTGAACATGATCGATCCGTTCCACCTCGATGCCTACGGCGTCAAGGCCGTGAACTACAACCGCGACATCGAGATTTTCCCGGTGCTCAACGCGATTTTCGAAGGCATCTACGGCGAGAATCCCTACAAGTCGCCGACGGACATGGGCGTCAACATGGTCGGGAACTGCATCATCGACGACGAGATATGCTGCCAGGCAGCCAAGGACGAGATCATAAGGCGCTACTATGCGACGCTGAACTCCCTGGTCGAGGGCAAGGCGGACGAGTCCGAGGTCAGCAAGATTGCCCTGATCATGCAGCAGCTGAAGATCACGACCGACGACCGGAAGGTTACGGTGGCGGCGAAGCAGCGCCAGCAGTAGTCAGTGAAGGCATCGGCGGCCATCGAGCTGAAGGACGGGACAATAATCACGGCGG
>CAYTXA010000081.1:0-4607 GCA_964440865.1 uncultured Muribaculaceae bacterium
ATACTACCGCATATCATAAAAACAACAAAGCACTTGAGAAAAGCTACAAGGCACTTAGGAAAAACTTTCTCAAATGTAATTTTGCTCCTCTCACAGACGCTGATTTTCAGACAGAAGTAAAGAGTTAGAATTTGGCTTAGAGTCGAAGGCCATTCTAATGGCGTTCAAACAAGGTGGTCCATGATTTATTTTCCCCAGCAGCAATTGCATAAAACGGGAACATCAGAAAACGATATAGGCTAATATGCCAAATGTATTCCCAGTCCTGAAATATCGCCAGCGGGTCAGGATCTTCGTTAGAATAAATCCCGGCCCGCTGAATAGGGTTAATTTGGATGTGTTCTCATACATGACGCCCTGACAAACAGAGGGCGGCATGTGATGGCAAATCAGAAGGACAACTTCATCATAATTCGGAAGCCGGACTTGTGTGTGTCGGCGTAAATATAGTTGACCCTATGCACATATTCCACGTGGATTATCTTGAATATGTTGTGTATTCCGACTATCCACTCGATGTAGGGCTTGTTCTTGTCCATCACGTGGCTCTGCCAGCGGTATGTACCGTCGGAGAGGTATCTGCCGGGGAAATAGAAGAGGCGGCTGTCGTTCGCATTCTGGGCAAGGAACGGATTATTCTTGTCTGAGAGGCTGCCCCACAGCATGTTGACGCCAATGTACTCGCGCCATTTCAGTTTTCTGAGCAACGGGATGCGATTGAACAATTTGCCGTTCATATCCCATGCGCTCATGAGCGAGACATAGCGGTCGTTGAGGAATTCCATGTTGTCCACAAGCGCGAACGTCTCCCGCTCCTTTATGTATGACAGGTTGGCCGCCGGCATAATGAGCAATGGGAACGGGACGCGGTTCCACTCTATTCCGCCCTTCAGGTACGTATCGATACGCCCCCACGAGGCCAGCATCAGACGCTTGTAGATGCGCGCCTCGGTCATATTGTAATTGTAATCCCCGCCGAGGAATCCCTTGAGTCCGGCCGTATGCGTGATGGAGAAGATAGGCGCATTGTGATTAGTGGTGATGCGGCGCTGCTTCGTGTTGATATAGGTAGCGCCCGGCTGGTATTGCAGCGAGAGCGTAAGGCCGGTGGTGCGCATCTTGCGTACCATGTCGGTCGTGTTGTCCAGAGACGGAGTGCTTGCTCCGCTACCGAGCTTCTGATAGATCAGGTCGGCGGTCGGTTCCTGGGTCTCATGCTCTATCTGGGCCGTGAGGCGGAGTCCGAGCCCCCATTCCTTATCGTAGGACAGGGAGTAACGGCGGGAATAGAGCATGTGGTATACGCTCTTCCACTTCAAAGAGGTGAACACGTTGTCCTTGTCCGTCGGCATGAAGCGGTCCGAAGGCGATGCGTCGTCGTATTGGTAAGTAAAGTTGAGATTGTTGACAGGGAACTCGCGGGGCAGATAATCCTTACGGTTGAAGGAATAAGTCAGCGAGCCAAGGCCTTTGAACTTCTGGTCCTTGCAACCATAGGCTACGTAGCCGCGCGCAAAGAGGTGGGGACTGAGATTGGCCGTAGTCTGTCCGCTCAGACGGAAACGCAGGCCGTCGACAAAATTGTGAGAGACAACCGTATTCACAGGGCCGAAGTCAAACTTTGAAGGCTTATCCGGGTTGGAGGACGTCTCGACGAAATTCTCTATAAAGGCTTTAGCCACGAACAGCAGAGGCTTAAAACCTTTGGTGTCCATCATCGCCTTGAGGAATTTGCCCATGCTCTGCTCCTTCTCACTCAGCGGCACGGGGCGAACCTCGTTCCACCAGTTCTCATTACGCATGCTGGCGTCGGCGAGCGTCTTCTCCGGTCCCGAGAAGCGGAACTCCTTGCGCGGAATAGGATTGAAGGTGAAGTTGTCGTAATGCGTGGTGCGCTTGACGTTGAACTTGGTCACAGAGCCCACGACATTTATTTCCACAATCATGTTGTCGTTTATCTGCACGTGCCCGCCCTCTGGCAGAGTGGCGAAGTCCTGCGTCACGATCATGTCCTGAACAAAGTTTACGTCGTTGTTGTGCGGGATGTGCAGCTCCGCGCGCTTCACCTGATAGGAGCTGTCGGCCAGTATAAGCAGGCTGCCGCTGAATCCAAAGTCCTGCGAGTTGGCCGGAGTGAATGTCACCTCGTAACACTTGTCATCGCCCACCATCACCGTGTCTGCTATGAAATAGCGGTAGAAGCTGATGGCGGACACCGAAGACAAGGGGCTCACGAACTGGTTCTGCAGGACATAGACGGCGTTCTTGTAGATATCGATGTCCGAGAATACATCCTCAAGCATGGTGGTCAGGATGTCGCCCGTCGTGAAGAAGTCGTTGAGGCCCGTGCTCTTGCGCCCCTCGGTGATGGTCTTGTCGAGGCCGTAGGGCTTGCTGTAGATACGCCGCGTCACCACTTCGTCCACAGAGACGGGCAGGATAAGCTTTCCCGTCTCGGGACATGTCTCGACCCTGTCTTTCAGTATTGACAGCTTGCCGTTGAAATGTGCGTCAGAGAGGGTTTTGTCGCTCACTTCGTTGAATGAGAGCGTGCGCTTCACGTATTTGCGATAGCTGAAGTAATCGTGACTGGTCTTAAGGTCGCTGAGAGACTTGTGGGCGATGACCTTGCGCATCAGGTCGACGGCGGGATTGTTCTTGCGGTTGTATTTCTTGCGCTTGGCCTTGACGCTCACACCCTTCACCTGGAGCGCATCCATTTCCATTCTTACGGTAAGGCCGCTTACCGGGGAGGAGATTGTCACGCTTTGCTTCTTGAACCCGATCAATGAGAACGACAGCCTTGTCCATCCCTTGTGATACGGGACAGAAAAGCGGCCCAGACTGTCCGTCATAGTGCCGACGCCTGTGCCTTCGTACCACACGTTGACGTATGCCAGCGGCTCACGGCTGCTCGCATCGGTCACTACTCCACTTACGGAGGCAACCGGCTGAATGCGGCTGTTAACCGGCGCGGCCATCGCTGCAAAAGTATTCAGGGTTAAAATGAAAAGTGCAAGCAGAGGGATATAGGTCTCCTACTTCTTGCATAATGCGTGTACCATTCTTATAAACATATTGCACGGGCTGTTTTGGACATCAGGCTTATCAGTTATTCTCAGGCCACTTAATGCTCCAAGAAAGTATTTATAAAAAGTCCCCACCGATATCTGGCCGATGCGGAGGGGACTTATGAAATGCTGTTTAGTCTATCAGCTCATCAACATCGTAGCCGCCCATTTCGCGGAGCGTGTCCTTGAGCATTGTATACTGCTTGAACAGGTCGTTGACAGGAACTTCGTTCTTGGTAAAGTCGTGCATCGGGCTCTTGAGGAAGAAGCTCAGGAATCTCTGTATTCCGCTGCGTCCGGCTCTGTGCGCCAAATCGGAGAGAAGTACGAGGTCGAGCAACAACGGAGCTGCCAGAATAGAGTCGCGGCAGAGGAAGTTCACCTTTATTTGCATGGGATAGCCCATCCATCCGAAGATGTCAATGTTATCCCAGCCCTCTTTGTTGTCACCGCGGGGCGGATAATAATTGATACGCACCTTGTGATAATAATTGCCGTACAGATCAGGATAATCGTTCCCGTCGAGAATGGATTCCAGCGTGGAGAGCTTGCTCACCTCCTTGGTGCGGAAATTGGCAGCCTCGTCGAGCACCAAGCCGTCCCTGTTGCCAAGAATATTGGTTGAGAACCAGCCCGAAAGGCCCAGACAGCGTGTACGCAGAATAGGAGCGATGCCGGACTTCATCAGGGTTTGACCGGTCTTGAAGTCCTTGCCGGCAATAGGCAGCTTCTCCTGATCGGCCAGTTCCCACATAGCAGGAATATCGACCGTCGTGTTGGGAGCGCCCATAATGAAAGGAGCGCCTTCCTTGAGCGCAGCGTAAGCATAGCACATGGAGGGTGCGATATGCTCCTTGTCATCGGCTTTGATGGCGGCCTCAAGGGTCTCCAGCTTGCCGTGTACCGGCTCGTAGTAAGGCACATAAATCTCAGTACTTGCGGCCCAGATGACTACCAGGCGGCAGCAATGCTCTCTTTCCTTAAACTCGCGGATATCCTTTCTCAGGTTTTCTACCATCTGGGCGCGTGTTGTGCATGATATTCTTGCCGTCGATACGTGAAGCATAGCGATGATCAAAAGCAGCACGCATCGGCACAATCTTCTCCAGTTCGTCACGCACGGGCATGATGTCCCTGTCGCGGAGTACACTCGCCGTAAGCGCAGCCTGAAAAGCATTGTCGGGATATGCATCCCATGAGCCGAACACCAGATCGTCCAATTTAGCGAGCGGCACTATTTCACCGTAATGCAGGTATTTGGCGTCTTTGCCGTGCCCTACCCTTATCTTGTCATACTGCGTCATGGAGCCGATGGGCTTACCCAAGCCGCGACGTATCATTAAAACACCTGTGATAAACGTAGTAGCTACGGCACCGAGCCCTACTACCAATACGCCCAATTTACCCTCTGCGGGCTGGGGCTTGTTTTGCATTTCCATTTCTATATTAGTTTTTATATTAACGTCAAATCTCTTGTTACTCGATATTGCGGGAACACAAGCTGAGAATGCTAACTCATCAAATAGTGTTCTACGT
>CAYTXA010000081.1:4617-5816 GCA_964440865.1 uncultured Muribaculaceae bacterium
TACGTCCATTGCCGCCATACAGCCGGTGGCAGCTGCCGTTACGGCCTGACGATAGCGGGGATCAGCCACATCTCCGGCAGCGAAAACGTTAGGTATGTTTGTTGCCGTGGAGCCAGGCCCTGTTATGATATATCCGCTCTCGTTCGTCTTGATGGCCGGCGAGAACAATCCGGACGCAGGGTCGTGACCTATTGCGGGGAACAATCCGTCGACTTTCAGCTCCTTCTCCCCTTCCGGCGTGTTTATGCGCAGATAGTCTACCTTATTCTCTCCGCAGACCTCTGCTACCGTAGTGGAAAACAGAACTTCAAGGTTTTGCTTCTCCTCCACCCTCTTGCGCATTATCTCGGATGCCCGCAAATATGGCTTGCGGACTATCATATACACCTTTGCCGCAAGTGAGGAGAGATACAATGCCTCTTCTGCCGCAGTGTCTCCGCCGCCGACAACAGCCACAGTGCGATTGCGGAAGAAGAATCCGTCGCACGTAGCACAATAGCTTACACCGCGGCCGGCAAACTTGTCTTCGCCGGGAATGCCGAGGTGGCGGGGACGCGCGCCTGTAGCTATGATCAATGTCTTGCATGAAACGCTTTCCTTCGAGTCAAGGTGAAGCACCGGCTCAGCGGAGGAAAAGTCCACTGACTCTACTGTAGCGTCCTTGATCTCCAGTCCGAAAGCGACGGCCTGCTCACGCATTCTGTCCATGAGCTCCGTGCCGTTGATGCCCTGAGGAAATCCGGGGAAATTCTCTATTGTAGACGTCTCCGTAAGCTGTCCTCCGCTCAGGTATCCCGACAGTAGGAGTGTGTCAATGCCCGCGCGGCGGCAGTATATGCCCGCCGTATATCCGGCAGGCCCGGAGCCTATTATTATGCATTGTCTTTGATTCATGTTTTCTTATTCTGGTAAATGTAAATATTGGCTATGTGATTGTTTCCTACGACTCTCTATCTAAGATCTACAACGTCTACATTAGGGTATTTGTTGCTCGGATACTGAAATAAAGAGGTGGGAAACTTGCGTCCGCCCATGAGAGAATAGAGCGAGATGCGCGTCCACCGATGACCGTCCGGACTGAAGCGTACACAGAGCGGCAGGCGCGAAGAAGCATCAAGAGTGATATAGATGTACTTCCAGGCGGTACGCACACCGGCGCGAGCCGTAAGGTCGATGCTGATGGTGCTCTCGCCGCGCAA
>CAYTXA010000081.1:5826-9384 GCA_964440865.1 uncultured Muribaculaceae bacterium
GAGAGTGGTATGGATAAAAAAGAAAGCGGATTGATCTTGGCCGCCTCGGCAGCCGTGGGAGTGGAGACATATACCTCCGAAGCGCCTGTCCGCAGATTCCATTCCGTATGCCCGTCATACCATATGGACTGCTGGGACGTAGACAGATACACGCGCGGAGAACTCACATATATGTTCCCGCTGAAAGAAGCTGTCTGCGCGGAACCCTGAAACTCCGACGCCTCCCAGCGCGCCTCAAACGCGCCAAGTCTTTTCACGGCCTTAATAGCTTTGTTCAGTTCGGTCTTGGCATCATTCCCGTCAGACGCGAGCTCAGCTGCCATCGCCTGCGAACTTGTCAGACACGCAGCAAAGAGCAACGCAAACAGGAGAAAGTGCCGTCTAGTATGTTTCATAAATTCGGTATGTCAATATGTTGTAATGCAAATATACGAATTTATTTGGCTTTTATACCAAGTAAATAAGGCTTCATCCTATATTAAATGAATCTATACGAAGCGGGACTTTGTCAGATGGGAATTTCTGACCATTATTGCCGTTAAAATGCACATTTTAGTCGTGTTGGAAAGACTCCTTCTGCTGATCATTGCACGCCGGTCTCATCCGGGTCTCTTCCCTTACATTCTAATAAAAATAATGTACGGGCCGGAAACGATAAAGACCGTCCGGCCGTATTAATCGCCCCTTAAATACTTACCTTAAATCATAGTTCGGCCCGGCATCGTCGCAATGCAATGTCCGCAGCTGCCTGTCAGGCACTGTCTCAAAAGCCTAAGAAATAAATAGAATGCAAGTCTGTACTGCCCCAGCCGGAGTATTATGCCTCCTCGCCCAACTTCTGTTCGAGAGCCACAGTCCAGTCTGTCCCGGGCTCTCCGAGGAAACCGTGGATGCCCAATGACTCTGCGCTCCTGATATTGTTAATGCTGTCGTCGACAAACAAGCATTCGCCGGCCTTCATGTTATCAGCTCTCAGCACATAGTTGAAATAGTCGGCGCTTGGTTTGCAGTGCTTTATCTCGTAGCTACAGAACAATGAGTCGAAGTAATCCGTTATGGGATGCCCATCGCCGCTGAAGCGGTCGCTGCGCATGAATTTCATGATAAACGGGTTGGTATTTGTAGTCAGGCAGAGGTGATATTTCCGGCGCAGGCGTGTGAAGCAGTTCAGATTTCTCTCCGGTATGTTTTTGACAAAGCTCAACCAGCAATATTGCGCCTCATCGTATGACACGGCGTCGCGTCCTCCCGCCTTTGCGAGCAACCGGCAGAATTCGTCGGCGTCTATTTTGCCCGTTTCCAGATCAAGAAAGAACCCCTTTTGCGTGTACAGATCAACATAATCGTCGGGATTGATGCCGAGCGCACCGAAGCGTTTATAAGGTTCTACTTTATCTATCTCAAAGACGACGCCGCCCATGTCAAACAGAATGTTCTTAATCATTATCTCTGTAAAGTTTAGAATGTAACAAACCGGTACTCGCCGGTATCAGCAACATATTTCAGAGCAATAACACAGTCTCTTACCCCTCGCAAAGTTAGCGCTAATGCGGAAAATGGCAAAATGGCTCTATCTCAGGCGGAGCTATCTATGCCCTTGATTCGTCATAATGGAATATAAGTTGCCGTGCAAGGGTGTTACGCCCCATTGTGACAATTGATTTAGAGGTGTACTGCTAAGAATCTTATGCAAAGCAGGCTGGAAATCATCATCTGAGAGTGCGGAAATTCGCTTGGCAACAGCCTGAAAGCCAGTGCCCCGCAGAGGGGCAAAATTACATTTGAGAAGAGAAGAATCATCTCAAATGTAGTTTTCCTCAGGTGCTTTGTAGTTTTTTAGTTGTGTGGGAGGGTTTATGTAATGTGCAGAAATGAGAATTCGGGGAAAGGGAATGTTCATCGTTTACGTGCACAAAGGTAGTTTCCATGGGCCGCCAATGACGACCAGAATGCATTTCGGGAGCCCGTGCAACTACGTAAAAATCAGCGCCTCGTAGAAGCGAAAATTCTACTGCGAGATAAAATTTTTTATCTACGAGATAACGAGTCGTCTACTACGAGATAAATTTTTTTATCTGCGAGTAGAATTTTTTCTTCTTCCACGGGGATTATTTCTCGTCTCACGAGAGCTTCGTCTGCTCCCGCCAAAGCTTCGTCTCACCCCACGAGAACTTCGTTTTCTCCCACGGGAATTTATTCTCCTCCCACGAGAATTTGCTCTCGTCCCACGAGAATTTGCTCTCGTCCCACGAGAATTATTTTTCATCCGCATGAGAATTTATTCTTGTCGCAACGGACAGCAAGTCCGTTCGCGTCAGAATTTTCCCGGCGCATCTGCTGATGAAAATAGGTGCAAGATGCCGTCAGCTATTGGAAATTTGTATATTTGCAGCAGCGAACTTCTAAAATTTAAAACCATGACAGAAAACAATTCTTCAAATCAGGTCACGCGCCCGATAATCTCAATATTAATCCCGGTGTACAATTATGACTGCTCTGCCCTGGTAAAGGCGCTGCTGACGCAGTGCGACAGTCTCAGGGTTCATCATAATGCCTCTTGTGAGATAATTGTAGGCGACGACGCCTCGGATAAAGGACATGGAATAGAACATGTGAAGGATGTATGCGAAGCAGGACATTGCAGGTTCTTCGCGGAGGAAAAGCATGCCGGCAGGGCTCGCCATCGCAACAATATGGCCCGTGAGGCCACAGGAGAATATCTTCTGTTTATAGACTGCGACGCGATTGTCTCGCATGATGACTTTCTTGAGAAGTATTATCAGTGGGCCAAGCACGGAGAGGATGTGGTCGTAGGCGGCATCGCGGCCGTCACTTCCCTGCCCTCGCCCGATTATTCGCTCAGGTTCAGATACGAACAGGAGGCGACATCCATCCGCTCTGTGAGATACCGCAAGGCGCATGAGTATCTGCATCTGTCGACATTCAATTTCATGATAAAACGTGACATATTCACCCGCATCCGCTTTGACGAACGGTGTCGGAATTACGGTTTCGAGGATACTCTCTTCGGACTACAGCTGAAGCAGGAGGGGATTCACATCACGCACATCGACAACACTCTCATCCATAACGGCCTCGACACGAACGACGTATTTCTCAACAAGACGGAAGAGTCACTGCGCACCCTCCATTCTCTGGGGGCGGACATACAACGCTTCACACATGTCGGCGCCTCTGCTGACAAACTGAAGAAATGGAATATGGATGCTTCCTGCCGTGCTTTCTACAAGTTATTCCGCAGGGCTATGCGCAGTAATCTGTGCGGGGACAATCCGTCGATGACCCTGTTCAAGCTCTATAAACTCGGATATTATTGCTCTCTCAACGCCTGACCTTGCCGTTCCGGCTCATGTGAGACGCAGCATTTCCGTCATACAAATAATAAGCCCCATAAGCTCAATCTGCTTACGGGGCTTAAATTGTATTGGTAACGCACGTAATCGTCGGGCAACTGCGGCTTACTTTCTCTTCTTGCTCTTGGAGGCCTTTTTGTTCTCGGCTTTCCAGTATTTCTTCAGGAACTTCTCACCGCCCTGC
>CAYTXA010000082.1:0-9340 GCA_964440865.1 uncultured Muribaculaceae bacterium
AATAATGTTTACTTTTCCGACTCGCGGACTGTAAACTTATTTCAGGACAAGTCACTCCGAAGGCGTGTGCACCCCCGCACACGGGCAGGGGGAAGGACCCGAAGACAGCAAGTTATTCGCGAAGTGAATGACGCAGATGGCTTTGGGAGGGGCCGGAGTGGAGCAGCGGAGCTGCGGAACGGAGCCCTTCGGAGACCATCCCCTCCGGCGACAGCAACAAAAAAGAGCACCCGGAGTTTCCGGATGCCCGATAGGTTCAGTCGAAACTGAGATATTACTTGGTGAGGCTCTTTACGGCGTCAGCAGCGTCTTTAACTTCTTCGGTAGCGGCAGATGCAGTATCAGCAGCAGCCTGAACAGCCTCAGAAGCCTGCTCAACAGCCTCGGTAGCCTCTGCGGGCTCAGCATCAGTGTTCTTTGCAGACTTGTTGCCGCAAGCAACGGCAGCAAACATCATGGCTACAAGAGCCATGCTCATAATAATCTTTTTCATAAGTTTTGTACTTTAACTAGTTAAACTTTCTTTGTGCAAAAATACTCACTGTCCGGAAATTAGCAATGAATTTTTTTAAAAATTTTTGGGCTGTTTAAGGATCTCTAGGTCAGAGATTTTTCCATCCTCGATCCTAAAACGAACCGCAGTGCGCAGAACCTGCCATCCCTGCATCCCGGCAGCTCCCGGATTGATGAAAAGATGGTTGTAGGTTTTATCGTATTGTATCTGCAAAATGTGCGAATGTCCGGTTATAACGATATCAGGATGGCGCTTTTCTATGATCTCCCGGAAGCTCCGCTCATAGTGCCCGGGATGTCCGCCGATGTGGGTCATCAGCACTTTCTTGCCTTCGCAGTTGAAGAGCTGGACCTTCGGACATTCGAACCTGATTTCCTGCGCGTCGCAGTTCCCGTAGACGCCGACAAGCGGCTTGAAGGCGGAGAACTGGTGGACGAAGTTGATTCCTCCGCCGAAATCCCCTGCGTGCCAGATCTCGTCCACGGGCTCGAAGAAATTTCGGAACTCGTCGGAAAATATCCCGTGGGTGTCAGATATTACGCCGATTTCCATGGAGTTACATGTATCTTAGGTATGCCGCTGCTGCGGAAACTACGCCGGCGGTTTCTGTCCGTAGGCGGGAGCTGCCAAGAGCTACCGGGATATATCCGGCTGCAATCGCCGCTTCAGCCTCCTCCCTGGAAAAATCCCCTTCAGGGCCTATCAGTACAATGATTTTTCGCCCGCCGTACTCTTCCATTGCCTTCTTTACGGATACTCTGGAGGTTTCTCCTTCGAAACAGTAGGCTATAAGCTTAAGCGTTTCGCCGCCCATGGCAGTTTCCGCGATGAAATCCTTCACGGTCAGCTGATCCCGCAGAAGAGGAAACTTTGCCTTGAGGGACTGCTTCGAGGCGGAGACAAGCACCCTGCGGACCCTTTCGGGGCGGAAAACCCTTCTTTCGGAATGTTCTCCGATGATTGGGACTATGGTGTCCACGCCGATCTCCGTGGCCTTCTCCGCGAACCACTCGTAACGGTCCCCGTTCTTTGTCGGGCACACGGCGAGCGTCAGGTCGTAAGGGTGTGAGCCCCAGCCGCTTTCCTTACTCTGGATCTCGGCTTCGGCTTCCCTGGGGGAGTCCGAGGTGAGACGACAGCGGAAAAGCGTGCCGAGCCCGTCGACCGCGAGCACTTCGTCACCGCTGCGGTGGCGGAGCACCCGGACCATGTGGCCGGATTCTCCCTCGTCGAAGCGGCAGACCCTGCCGTCATTCCATTCCGAGTAGAATATTTCCATCGGTTACTTCCTGATTATCTTGACTTCCCCGTCCAGACCGACCTTGATGATCTGGGAGGATTTCCCTGTTGAACCTTCTTCGAGGGACGGTTCCACGATGTAGTCCACGGCGGATCTGATCTCCTCCGGGATGTCGGAGAACTTCTTGGGGGCGGGTTCGCCTGAGATGTTGGCCGAAGTGGATACGACAGGACGTCCGAGCTTGAAGCAGAGATTCCTGCAGAATTCCATCATCGGGACCCTGATTCCGACAGTACCGTCCTCGGCAACAGCATTGTAGGCGAGGAAGTGGCGGTCTGCGACAGGTTTCTCTCCGGGAGCAGGCTTTTTGCCGACGTATGCCCCTGGGTAGATGATGGTCATCGGGACATCGTTGACTTCCACGAGCTGGATTGCTGCATCGGGAATTTCATGGACGAACTTCGCGACCATGTCGAGCGAGTCGGCCAGCAGCACCAGGGCCTTCGAGTCGGAACGGTGCTTGATCTCATATATCCGGGCCACTGCATCCGGGTTTGTGGCGTCGCAGCCAAGGCCCCACACGGTGTCGGTCGGATAGAGGATCGTGCCTCCGTTCCTGAGCACTTCGAGAGTCTCGCGATAGATTGTGGCAATGTCTTTTTTCATTTGAACCTTGCGATGATAGGGAAATGGTCTGAGTATTTCTTGTATTCGATGTCGTGGGACAGGACGTCGCAGGACTTGGGACAGAGCAGGTAGTCGATGCGGAGGAAAGGCCTGAACGCATAGAATGTCGCTCCGGAATGCGTTCCCGCCTCGATGAACGTGTCCTTGTGTCCACGGCGGAGTTTCCTGTAGGTGTAGGAGAGGGGAGTGTCGTTGAAGTCGCCTGCCACGATTGTCTCGAGCGGGCAGGAGGCGATGTCATTCATCACCATGTCGACCTGTTTCGGACGGTGCCGGATCGATGCCCTCATCTTCGATTCCGTTTCGCGGAAAGCGTCCTTCCGCTCCTCGCGGGAGAGAGTCTTGGCGAGGTGCGTCAGGGAAATGTTGTAGCTCTGGAAGTGACAGTTGTAGACCCGGACAAGCTTTCCGGCAATGTCTATGTCGCTGAAAATGGCGAGGTTGGAGCTCTTCTCGAAATCCATCTTCCCCCTCCCTTCGATCGGCTTGCGGCTGAGCGTCACGTTGCCGTAGCAGCCCTGCGGGTCGGGGTAGACGAAGTATTCGTAGTAATAGCCAGGGAACATTTTCCGGATATAGGATGAGATTTTCGCAGGGTCGCTATAGTGGAATTCCTGCAGGCAGATTATGTCGGCATCCTGCGCCATCAGGAATCCTGCCACGGAGTCTGCGACGGACTTTTCCGACGGGAACCCTTCCTTGCCCTGGGCAAAGGCGAAACGTCCCACATTGTAGGAAACAATCTTGATCCCTTCTCCGGTGTCGGGCTTGCCGCTGAACTGCCAGTAGCTGCCGATGATGAGGAACGAGGGGAGAAGGGCCACGAGAGGAATCCATATCGCCCTGGAACGGCGGAATATGGACCAGACGACGAGGAACGCGTTGAGGAGCAGGAGCGGGATGAAAAGCAGGCCGAATATGGTGACCCACCATGCGTGGGCGGGGTTCACGAGCACCGACAGATAGCTCAGCAGCAGGAGCCCTGCCGCAAAGAGCATCATCAGCCGCGCCGTGCAGCCCATGAATCCTACTTTTCTCCTTCTTTCCATCAGATCCAGCTGTCAGTGTTCCAGATCCTGCCAGTCTTCTTCCACCAGAGCATCAGCAGCCATCCGAAGAGAGCGCCTCCGAGGTGGGCGAAGTGAGCCACGCCGACGGCAGTGCCGGTCACGCCGGTCAGCAGCTCTATTGCTATGAAGATGATAACCATCCACTTGGCGCTAAGCTCCACGGGCGGGAAGAGCAGCATCATCCTCGAGTCGGGATACATCATCGCGAATCCGATCAGGACGCCGTAGATCGCGCCGGAAGCGCCGAGCATCGGGGTGCGGAGCAGCGCGTAGTACTGGGCTGCCGCGGCGCTCGATGCCGCATTCATCCATGAAGCTGCCTCGATCCATTGCACGAGGGTGAAGAGGGCTGCCGCGCCGAGGCCGGTTATGGCATAGAATGTCAGGAATTTCTTCGATCCTATCGCCCTTTCCAGCACCATTCCGAACATGACGAGGGTGTACATGTTGAAGAAGATGTGCCAGAAGCCTCCATGCATGAACATGTGGGTGACGGGTTGCCACCAGCGGAAAAGCGGGGATGTCGGGAAGAACAGGGCGAACGTCCCGATCATGAAGTCCTGGTTGATCAGGGTCGCCACGAACATGAAAAGGTTGATCAGAACTATGTTCTTCGTCACGGGAGGCATCTGCGAAAGGAAGCCGCCGCCTGAGGAATATCCGTTGTAATATGCCATTGGTATTTGTCTATTGGAATTTCTTGGATAGGTCGTCGGGGGTGATCATGGCTATGATCCTCTTTCCCCGGCTTGTGAATTCGGAGTTCGAGCTCTGCAGCAGGGAGTCCACGAGGCTCTGCGCCTGCTGCTGGGTCGAGATGGCTGCCGTCTGCCTTGCGCCCGCGGAGGCAAGCCTTTCTGCCGTGGCTGACTCCATCATCCCGGGAAGTGACCTGCTGTCCTCGCTGAGGGCGACGAGAATGTCCGCCATCAGGGCCTGGACCTTGTCCGGGTCTGTGGAGAATCCGTCCGGTACGCCGTTGACCACGATCGAGTCGCTGCCGAAGGGCGCTATGTCGAAACCGAGCTTTTCGAGGGCCGCGGCGTGCTCGTCGAAGATGAGCCGGTTCTGGGCCCCGACTGCGACCTGGACGGGGAAGAGCGCTTCCTGGCTTGTGTGGGCGTTCCTTGTCAGCGCGGCGAGGAACCGGTCGTAGAGAATCCTTTCCCATGCGCGGGAAATGTCGACGACCATGAGCCCTTCGCCGGTCCTGGTGACAATGTACTTTCCGTCCAGGATTATATATCCAGCTGCCGGCAAAGCCTTGTCCTCGAACAGTTTGCCATAGTCGTCCGGCTTGTCGGTGAGATTGTGCCAGCTTTCCCTTGCAGCATGCTGCGGGGCGGCGCTGTCCTGTTCGAAGGGGTTGTAGGTCACTTCTCCTCCGAACTGGGGCACGGAGACGGGATGGAATTTCTCGAAGTTGTTCCCGAGCACGGGGATATCCGGCGCGCCGGCAGCATCGAAGTCTATCCCGGCGGAGAAGGAGTTGCGTCCCAGAGACTCCCGCACTGCGGCATAGATTACCTGGAACACAAGGGGTTCGTCCTCGAACTTGACTTCCGTCTTTGTCGGGGATATGTTGACGTCATAGGATCCCGGGTCGGCTTCCAGCCAGATGAAGTAGGCAGGGACTGTCCCTTCAGAGACCATCCCTTCGTAGGCCTTCATCACGGCCTTGTGGAGGTAGGGACTGCGGAAATAGCGTCCGCCCACGAAGAAATACTGGTTGCCGACAGTCTTCCGGGCCTGGTCAGGGCGGCCGACGTATCCGGTCAGTCGGACAAGCGGAGTCTCTGCGGAGAGATCTACCATCTGGTCGACGGCACTTGCCCCGAGCAAGTCCTGAATTCTGTATTTCAGGGACTTGGCGGGTTTCAGGGTGTAGAGCGTCTTGTCGTCGCTCGTCAGGCTGAAGGAAATTTCGGGCCTGGTCAGGGCGACCCTCGTGAACTCTTCGATGATGTGCCTGAGCTCGACCTTGTCCGATTTCAGGAATTTCCTCCTTGCCGGCACATTGTAGAAGAGGTCCCGGACGAGGAAATTGCTCCCTTTCGGACAGGCCGTCTCGGAGGTGTTGAGGTGGGAGGATGCGGCGAAGTCCGTCTGGCATCCGGTCTCCGCTCCTTCCGTCCTGGTTTTCAGGGTCACGCGCGCTACCGCCGCAATCGAAGCGAGAGCTTCGCCCCTGAAACCGTAGGTCCTGATTGCCTGCAGGTCTTCAGCCGTGGCAATCTTGCTGGTGGCATGGCGCTCGAAGCAGAGCACTGCGTCGTCCGGGGTCATACCGCATCCGTCGTCAATAATCTGTATGAGAGTGCGGCCGGCGTCCTTGACTATCACGTCGACCCTGGATGCCCCGGCATCCACGGAGTTTTCCATCATTTCCTTGACCACGGAGGCGGGCCTCTGGACGACCTCTCCGGCCGCAATCAGATCCGCAATGTCTCCCGGCAGTATTCTAAGTTCAGGCATGAGGGCGGTCTAGAAGAGATAGGGGTAGAGCTTCGTGAAGAAGATGAGCATCAGCGCGATAAGCACGAGCCCGATTATGCCTGCGAAATTCTGGATCTTGCCGCCTGCAGCGCGTTTCTTGGAGTAATTCCCGTCGCGGAATGCCCCGCGCAGGTAGTTCCCGGGCGTGTAGCTCTTCTTGCTGCCGTCTTTCCCTTTCTCGTCGGAACCATCGACTTTCCCGAACATCTGGCGACGCTTCTCCTCATCCTCATCATAGTACATGGGATGGTAGTTGAACGTCCTGTGTTCCTGCTCGCCGAACCAATTGAAAATAGCCATATTCAGTGTTACTCCTGTTTTTGTTCTTTCACCATCAGCGCCGTAGCCCACACTTCGCATCCTTCCCCTCTCCCGACGAAGCCGAGTTTCTCGGTCGTCGTGGCCTTGACGGAGACCCTGTCTTCGGGAATGCCCATGACCCCGGCGAGGGCGCGCCGCATCGCCCCGATGTAGGGCGCGAGCTTCGGCCGCTGGAGCGCGATTGTGATGTCCGCATTCCCTACGGCCCATCCCCGCTCTTTCGCCAAATCCGTCACCGTCTTCAGCAACTCCTTGCTGTCCACGCCTTTCCACCTGTCGTCATTGTCGGGGAAGAGGTGCCCGATGTCCCCGAGGGCAAGCGCCCCGAGGATAGCGTCGCAGAGAGCGTGGATCGCCACGTCTCCGTCCGAATGCGCTATGAACCCGAATTCCGATTCGATTCTGACTCCTCCGAGCCACATCGGAAGCCCGCCGGCAATCGCATGGACATCGAATCCGTTGCCCACCCTGTATGGAAGTTCTGATGTCATTTCCGCTATCTACGTATGCTACAAATATACTAAAATTTCTTGTAGCGCTGAAAACAATCGGAAACGATAGGTTAAGTGGATGATGTAATCATAGAAGCATCAACGCTTTAGCTGAGTATCACCGTGTTTCCTTTGATTGCATCAATATCGGATGTTTTCATTCATTTTTTGCTGTTTCTGTCTCGTTTTTGTCCCGTTTCAGTTATATTTGCAAAAGCGTTGTAATTAGTTGATACACAATATATTAACATCGGAAACAATAGTAAAACAAAACTAAAGAAATGGCTAAAAAGAAAAAAGAAATCAAGGTGAAGGAACCGGTCCGCATCCGGGAGAAGGTTCTCGAAGACGGAACAATCAGTCTCTATCTCGACATGTACCACAAGGGAAACCGGAAGAAGGAGGGGCTCAAACTCTACATTATCCCGGAGACGACTCCGGCAGCGAAGCTACAGAACAAGAACACCCGACGGCTCGCCGAGCAGGTCAAGGCCCAGCGGATCCTCGACATCCAGAAGGACGGCCTCGTGGACTGGGAGAAACTGAAAAAGTCGAGGATAACGCTCGTATCTTGGCTGGAAGACTTTGTGACCTGCGAAGCGCAGTTGTCACCGTCAGGTGTGATCAGCAAGCGGAACGCGAAGGTGCGGGTCGAGGAATACCTGGCTTCCATCGGGAAGCCGGATCTGCGCCTTTCGGAGGTGGACCGAGAGTTCTGCCGGGGTTTCGTCGCGTTCCTTAGGACCTGCAAGTCCCACAGGGGAAAGGAAACGATAAGCGAAACCACTGCCCGGTTGTTGATGTCCCGTGTCGCCGCGGCCATGAACAAAGCCGTCGTGGAGGGCTTGATCCCGAGTAATCCATTCAAGGCCCTGGAATCCAAGGAGAAGCCAAAGATTACGGCCTCCAGACGGGAGTTCCTAACAGTCGAGGAACTGAAAGTCCTGATCAATACTCCATGCTGCTGCGACATCGTGAAGAAGGCTTTCCTTTTCTCCTGCTTCACCGGCTTGCGCTACAGCGACATGAAGTCCCTCCTCTGGAGTGAGGTCCATACCGCTGCCGATGGGAAGACTCTCTACATTGAGCACCGGCAGGTCAAAACAAAGAAGACGGTGACGATACCGCTGTCCGAGGAAGCGCTCCGTTGGATGCCGCGCCAAAAGGAAGGAGTCGATCAGGTGTTTCATGAACTGACGGTTTCAACCAAAACGGTTGAGGATGTCCTGAAAGACTGGATGAAGGACTGCGGAATTGACAAGCATATCACCTATCATTGCAGCCGCCATACGGCGGCGACAACGCTTCTCACCTTAGGTGCCAACCTCTACGTGGTCAGCAAACTGATGGGGCACAGCAGCATCCAGATGACCGAGGTGTACGCAAAGATCGTAGACCAGAAGAAGGTCGAGACCATGAATCTCGTGAACAACCTTTTCAGCAATCACGCAGTAAAAACCGCAAACGCAATCTAACCATGAAAGTCGAAATCAAGGAAAGGGCATTGAAAGGAGGGAACCGGGGCCTTTATCTGGAATACTACGAGAAAGGTTTCCGCAAGAGGGAGAACCTGCATCTGTATCTGATACCGGAGGATGCTCCCAACGCCAAGAACATCAACAAGAGGACCTATCTCAAGGCTATGGCGGTCCGATCCGACAGGCTCCTCAATCCTCCGGAGTTCGATAAGAAGCCTGAGCCGGAGGACGGAATCGACAGGACGACGACCTGGCTGGAATGGTGTGATGAATATATCCGGTACTCCGCAAGTTGCGGCAACGGCGAATCGGCGATGCGGCATAAGTTGACTGTCCGCAAGCGTATCGAAGAGTATCTTGACCGTATCGACAGGACGGACATCCTCTTGAAGGACGTGAACCCGGAAATCATCAGCGGCCTGTATGACTATATGCGGAACGACTACAGGAATCCCGGCCAGATCAAGGAGCGGGAGGGAAGGCTGGCCGATTTCTCCCTGCTGCTGTTCGGGGAGACGGTCAATGCCATCTTCAACAAGGCTCTCCGGGATGGTCGGATTAGTTACAACCCTCTCAGGGGGTTGAATAACCTGGAACGTTTCCATGCTCCGGACAAGCACCGCGAGTATCTGACTTCTGAAGAACTGATGCGGTTCCTGTCCGTGGAGCCGGCAACGGAGACTGAGCGCCAGGTTCAGATAGCCTTCGGCTTTTCCTGTATGACGGGACTCCGGCTGGGTGATGTCCGGCGGCTCAGGTGGGGCGACATCAAGCCGATGGGAGACGGATTGGCAGTATCCATCGTCCAGCAGAAGACGGGCAGTCCGGTGACGGTTCCCCTGAACGGTTTAGCTCTCTCACTGCTGCCGCCGCGCCCGGAAAATGATGACGAGAACGTATTCCGCCTGCCGGGGAAATCAGGGAAGGTGACGAAGTATGTCCGCAGCATCCGCGACAAGGCTGGCATCACAGGAAAGGATCTGACCTTCCATTGCAGCCGCCACACGGCTGCGACATTGGCCATCTCCGCAGGTGCGGAACTC
>CAYTXA010000083.1:0-9260 GCA_964440865.1 uncultured Muribaculaceae bacterium
GCTGCCGACATAGAGTCCATTGGCCGCGGTGGAAAGGGTTCCGTAGTTATACACTTCGACTCCACCGTTGTTTGCGAGACTGCTGTTTCCAAGCTGCAGGTTCAGCTTGCCGCCGGGGAGAACGTAGATCGTACCCTTACCCCAGATATTTGTCAATGTCAGCGTGCCCTTGACGTAAATTGCGCTGTGGCTTTCCGCACCATTGACCCAATTGGTCATTCCAAGACCATAGGTAAGCTCATCGCCCTCATTGACAACGAAATTGGAAGTCGCAACTCCGTTCTTGATGTTGCCCCAAGTCTCATACCCTTCCTTCAGATCCACAGCATCTGCCGGAACCTCAGGAGCCTCGGGCATCGAAGTAAGGAACTTGCCCTCAACACTTTCATCGAGAGTATTGACGGCCCCGTCGATCTCGCTGCGAGTGGCAACGGGAACGTAACCGTCCACGAGAGGAGAAGTTGCCGAAACCGACAGCGTCGTCCCGAAAGTTTCTTCCGCGAACGAAAGCGACTTCACGACATTGACGTCATTTGTCCTGACAGGAACAGAAGGAGTCTCTTTCGAGCAGGAAACGGCAATAGCCGCGATCGCGAGCGATGCGATCAAACAAACCTTTCTCATTTCTATTTCACTAAAAAACATTATCTATTGTCAGTACGTAATCGTACATGTCGGCAAATGTAGCAATAAAAACTGATATTGGTGCGAAGAAACGCTTAAAACGACACCCGTACAGCCGAGAAAAGGTTTATCGTCAGAAAGACAAGTAAAAAATATAGGTAAAAGTCTTTGTACCAGCGGGCGAAAGCACGGAGGCCGGTCCGAAGCGGAGTCGCCGGCCGGAAGCCATAGTCTCTCTCGAGCGGAAGCGTATCTGCATATGTCACAGGCACATCCCCCGGCTGCATCGGCACGAGTTCCTTGTGGGCCTCCAGATCGAAACCTTCCGGAAGCACACCGGCAGCAACCAGCTCTTCGGCAAGGACTGTCACGAAATCCAGCAGATTCTCGGGGTGGCTGTTTCCTATATTGTACACATTGCAGGGCGCCGCGGGAAGCCCGTCCTCCCCTCTCCTGCGCTCGGGAGCGCCCTGAATGACACGGACAACCCCCTCGACTATGTCGTCGATGTACGTGAAATCCCGCATGCAGTTCCCGTAGTTGAATATCCGGATCTTTTCCCCGCGGACTAGCTTGTCCGTGAACCCGAAATAGGCCATGTCCGGACGGCCGGCGGGACCATAGACCGTGAAGAAGCGCAACCCAGTGCTCGGGATATCGTAGAGCTTCCCGTAGGCATGGGCCATGAGCTCATTGCTCTTTTTCGTTGCAGCATAGAGACTTACGGGATTGTCCACCTTGTCGTCCGTGCTGTAGGGCACTTTCTTGTTCGACCCGTAGACGCTCGACGAGCTGGCATAGACAAGATGTTCGACGCCACGCGCCCCGCCGTCATAGGAATGGCGGCATGCCTCGAGAATATTGTAGAATCCGATGATGTTGCTGCGGATGTAGGCGTCCGGGTTCGTTATGCTGTAGCGCACGCCCGCCTGCGCGGCGAGGTTGACTACGACGGAAGGCTGCCAGCGGGAGAAAAGGGACTCGACCACAGCCTTGTCCGATATGTCTCCCCGGACAAAATGCCAACCGATTGTCTCTGGCTCAAGCGATTCCAGTTCACGCAGTCTGTATTCCTTGATCGCGACATCATAGTAGTCGTTGAGATTGTCCACCCCCACTATGACCCCGCTCCCCATGACGCCGAAAAGCCGGCGGACAAGGTTGGCGCCTATGAACCCGGCAGCGCCGGTTACAAGGACGGTTTTCCCGTCAAGACTGACCTTCTGCATGTTTTCAGCCGATCTTGTAGTATGTGAACCCGTACTCGCGGAGCTCCGCGGGATCGTAGATGTTGCGTCCGTCGAGGACCACCTTCCCCGCCATGACCTTCGAGAGGGTGTTCCAGCCCGGCATCCTGAACTCCTTCCACTCCGTCACAAGCATGAGCGCGTCTGCGCCAGTTGCCGCCTCGTACATGTCCCCGCAATAGGTCACGATGTCCCCGAGACGTCTCCGGCACTCGTCCATGGCAACAGGATCATAGACCCGCACCTTGCACCCGGCCTTGACGAGCCGGTCTATCAGCACCAGGGACGGAGCCTCGCGCATGTCGTCGGTCTCAGGTTTGAACGCCAGCCCCCACATCGCCACTGTCTTGCCGGCCAGGTCTCCTCCGAAATGCCTCTCCAGCTTCTCGAAGAGAATCCCCTTCTGCCGCTCGTTGACAGCCTCGACAGCCTCCAGCACCCTCATCTCATACCCGTTCTTCTGGGCAGTCCGGATCAGCGCCTTGACATCCTTGGGGAAGCATGAACCGCCATAGCCGCACCCCGGATAGAGGAATTTCTTGCCGATGCGCGTGTCGCTTCCGATTCCCTTGCGGACCATGTTGACATCTGCCCCGACCTTCTCGCAGAGGTTCGCGATGTCGTTCATGAAACTTATGCGTGTCGCCAGCATCGAATTTGCCGCGTACTTTATCATCTCGGCAGAGGGAATGTCCGTGTAGATCATCCGCTCCCCGCTGAGCATGAAGGGTTTGTAGAGCCGGCGCATCAGAGCCTTGGCCCTGTCGCTGTCCGTCCCCACGACTACCCGGTCCGGCGCCATGAAATCCCTTATCGCGGCACCCTCCTTGAGGAATTCCGGGTTGGAGGCCACATCGAATGGCACGTCGGCCCCTCTCCTTCGCAGCTCCTCCCGCACCGTTTCCCGAACCTTCGCCGCCGTCCCTACGGGGACAGTGCTCTTTGTCACCAGAAGCGTGTATTTCCTGATGCTCCGGCCGAAAGTCCGCGCCACCTCGAGGACATATTTCAGGTCCGCGCTTCCGTCCTCGTCAGGAGGAGTCCCGACAGCGCTGAAGACTATCTCAACGTTGTCGATGACATCGGGAAGGCTCGTCGTGAAATGCAGCCTCCCGGCAGACACGTTCCTGCGGACCATGTCGTCGAGTCCCGGCTCATAGATAGGTATTTCGCCAGCCTGCAGACGGGCGATCTTTGCCTCGTCTATGTCCACGCAAGTCACGTCGACTCCCATCTCGGCGAAACATGTTCCGCTCACCAGACCGACATATCCAGTTCCAACTATTGCAATGTTCATGGTGCTTTTGTTCCTACTCCGGGCAAATTTAGTCAAATAACGGGAAATTTACCTATATTTGCAGACAGGCACGAAAATCAATTCGCATAGAAAATAGGTATGAAAGTACTTTCCAAGCTTACCACGATTGCCATGGCCTTGTTGCTGACTCTCGGCGCCGCCGCCCAGTCCGCATCGATGCTGAACATGGCAAGGGCAGAACTTCAGAAAAGAGGCCTCAGCGAGGCTGAAGTTGCCGAGCGTCTGATGGACAAGGGAATAGACGTTTATTCGCTCTCTCCGTCGGATTATCCGAAATACCAGGGAGAGATTATGGCGACTCTCTCCGAGATGGAGGCGGAGAAGAAGAATGCCAGGAGCAGCGCCGAGAATGCGCCGGTTGCAGTGTCGGACACGGTCGTGACCAGCGCGCCGGTGGCGAAGGTGACGACGGACGCGGAAGTCGAGGCGGACAAGATCAACGAGGCTGTCCGCGCCGTAGCGACAAAGTCGGAGTCCGACATCTACGGGCATGCTCTCTTCACGGACAACTCCCTCGACATCTTCCGCACGACTGACGGAGCGGAGGCACCGGAGACATACGTCCTCGGAGCCGGAGACGAAATCCACATATCCATCTTCGGCGCGTCCCAGATCGACATGCAGCAGAGGATCAACAGCGAGGGCTACATCCAGCCTTCCGGAGCCGGCAAGATCTTCCTCAAGGGAATGACTCTCAAGCAGGCACGCGAGGCGATCGGCAACAGTCTCTCCTCCTACTACTCCTTCGGGCGCGACCAGTTCGCAGTCACGATCATCACCGCCAGGACCGTGATGGTCAACATCTTCGGCGAGGTCAACGTGACGGGAGGATTCACGCTTTCGGCTCTCAACTCTGCATTCAACGCCATTGCGGCAGCAGGCGGCCCGACCGAGATAGGATCAGTCCGCGCGATACAGGTGATCCGCGGAGGTCAGAAATATGACCTCGACCTCTATGCATTCATGCAGGATCCGACCGGGAAGATGAAACTGGATCTCCAGAACAACGACATCATCTACGTCCCGACGGCAAAGAACATCGTGACCGTGTCCGGAGGCGTCCAGCGTCCGATGCGCTACGAAATGATTGACGGCGAGGACGCCAGGGATCTCATCGAGTTCGCAGGCGGCCTGAGGGCAGATGCGGACAGGAGCTTCCTGCAGGTCGAGCGCTACGTCGGGGGCGAGAAGAAATTCTTCGAGTACAGCCTCTCGGACGTGCTTTCCGGCCATGAGAAGGTGCCTCTGGAGAACGGAGACATCGTCAGGATGCGTTCCGTCAACCAGCCCATGGAAAACTACGTTACGATCTCCGGAAGTGTCTACTACAGCGGCACTTACGACCTCGAGTCGAACCGCAGTCTCATGGCTCTGCTGGAGAAAGCCAAGCCGACCTACACCGCCAAGACGGACTACGTGTTCGTAGAGCGCACGAGGGACGACAAGACCGTGGAGGTGCTGACGGTTCCATTCCCCGGAATCAACGGCTCGCCTGACTTCCGTCTCAAGGAGCGCGACGCCGTGACAGTCCTTGAGAAGAGCGACTACCGCGACATTGCCACGATCTCCGTCAACGGACAGGTACGCAGGCCCTTCACAAAGGACTTCGCCCTGAACGACAAGATGACGGTTTCCCAGGCTATCGAATATGCCGGAGGCCTGAAGGAAAGCGTATTCCCGACCGCCTACATCTACAGGCGTGACCTCAAGAACCCGTCCAAGATGGAATACATCAGCGTGGACCTCAAGAAGGACGGGGACAAGACCCTCCAGCCGGGCGACGTGCTGAACGTCTACGACAACACGACGTTCACGAACATCGGCGAGGTGTCCGTTGCCGGCGCCGTGAAGAACCCCACAAGGCTCACGTTCGACTCCAAGCTGACCATCAAGGACCTCTTCACGATGGCCGGAGGATTCGAGGAAGGTGCCGCACTCGACAGGATCGAGGTATTCCGCACCAATGTTTCCAACGCGGGGACAACGATCAGCAAGATCCCGATGGTGGTCGACAGCCTCTACAATGTGGTCGAGCCCGCAGGATTCCAGCTCAACCCCTACGACAAGGTAGTCGTTAGGCTCATTCCAGAGTTCAACCTCGGACGTTCCGTCCAGATCAGCGGCCGCGTCCGCTACCCGGGCATGTACGTCCTCGAAAGCAAGGAGACCACCCTGGCAAATATGGTGGAGATGGCAGGAGGCCTGCTGGAGGATGCCGATCCGTTCGGAGCACAGCTCTTCCGCACCTACCGTGACCGCGGCTACGTTACGGTCAACCTCCAGGACGCAGTCGCTCATCTTGGGAGCCAGAAATTCAACCCGATCATGATGGACGGCGATGTCATCAACATCTCCCGCAGGGAGAACGTAGTCGCCATCTATCCGACCGGAACCCGCATGTCCCAGTATGTCGCCGAGGGCTATGGAGACCAGGCGTTCCTGCAGGATTCGCTCGGCAACTACAACGCCTCCAACAACCTTTCCCGCAAAGTGATGGTCTACAACGGAGAGCGCAGCGCCGGCTGGTACATCCGCAACTACGCCGGAGGCTTCGTCAAGAGCGCCGACAAGAACAGCGTGACCGTGACCTACGCCAACAACCAGATGGTCGGCACGAAGAAGGTTCTCGGTATCTTCCGTGTCTACCCGAAGGTCGAGCCGGGATCGTCCATCACCCTGACACTCAATCCCGACAGGGTTCGGAAGGAGACAGAGCCGAAGGAGAAAGTGGACTGGAATTCCACGCTGTCCAAGGCCCTGACCACGTTGACTTCCGCGATCTCCATCGCGGCAATTATCAGCAGACTGTAGCCGTATGACCAAGAAAAAAGAAGAATATCTGCAGAACATTCCCCTTCCTCCTCCCCAGGAAGAGGAGGAAGGAGGAATCGACATCATAGCTCTTTGCAAGAAGGTCTGGGACGGCAGGAAGACCGTCCTGATCTCCTTCGGAGTCTGCTTCGTGCTGGGCCTTTTCGTCGCCCTCTTCACTCCGAAGCAGTACTCTGTCACTTCCGTCATGATGCCCCAGCTGGGAGCCAGCAAGGGCGGTTCGCTGAGCAGCCTTGCATCCCTTGCAGGCATCAACCTCGGAAGCGCTTCCGCAACCGGAGAACTGTCCCCGCTGATGTACCCGCAGATTGTCAGCAGCGTACCATTCAGGCTGGAGCTGCTGATGGACACGCCACTCAGCTTCGAGGACTATCGCAAGCCCGTCACCCTGTACGAGTACTATACCGACAGCACCCGCAAGAAGAACCCGCTCGGAGTAGTGAAGAAATACACCGTCGGGCTCCCGGGGCTCATCCTCGGCGCGATCAGGGGCAAGAAACCGGAACCTGACTACTCCGGCGAGGCCGGGAGCGGAGTGCCTCTGCCCATGACAGTGACAAACAAGCAGTACTCTCTGCTCAAGGACGTAGCCCAGATGGTGTCCCTGAGCGTGGACCAGAAGCAGGGCTACCTGACCCTGAACGTGACGGGACCGGAGCCGCTTGCGACGGCTCAGCTTGCGGAGAAAGCGCAGCAGCTGCTGCAGGAAGAGATCATAAAGTTCCAGGTCGAGAAGTCCCAGTCGGAACTGGACTACATCCAGGCTCGCTACGACGAGGTCAGGGCAGAGACAGAGTCCCTGCAGGCTCAGGTGGCAAAGTTCACGGACCGTTCCCAGAGCCTCGTGAATTCCTACTCGCAGCTCTACCAGACACGCGTAAGGAACAAGTACAACATCACGAACAGCGTCTACCAGACCCTTGCTACGCAGCTCGAGCAGGCGAAGATGCAGGTGAAGAGGGACACCCCGACATTTTCCATCATCCAGCCCGTGGTAGTTCCGTCCGAGAAGTCCGCTCCTTCCCGTCCGAAGATCCTGATAATCTGGATGTTCCTCGGGGTTATAATAGGAGCAGGAATCGTTCTCCTGAAAGAACAATTCCTGCCGGAATTCATAGAAAAGTGGAAAACCTCGACGGAGGACTCAGACGCTGAGGCCTGACCAGTCCCACGGGAAGCGGACAATGTCCGACTCGTCGAGCAGGTCGCCCGTCTGCACTTCGATCAGCTGAAGGTCAGAAATAGCCTTGATGGCATGTTTCTGGCCTTTCTTTATTATTGCCACGTCTCCCCTGCCGACCTTCTTGACAACGCCGTCAAGCACGAGCAGGCCCTCGCCGTCGACAAAGGTCCAGACCTCTGTCCTGTGGTGGTGCAGCTGGTAGCTGATGTTCTTGCCCGCGGAAATCGTGAGGGTCTTGGTCAGGGACTTGTAGCCATCGCTGTATTCCCCGTTGCCCATGACCACGTATTTTCCCCAGCGGCGCTCCTCGTACATCGGACGATGGGAGAGTTTCTCGACGTCATGCTTTATGTTCTCGGACACTTCCTTCGATGCGACAAGGATTCCGTCCGGGCTTGCAGCCACGATTGCATTGTCCAGGCCGTCGCAGTAGATCGGGATGGAGAGCTCGTTGACCACATTGGTGTTCCTGGCATGGGCGCCGACAAGGGCGTTTCCTATCGTCGCGGAACCGAGCTCCTCGCTAAGCGTGTTCCATGTTCCCAGGTCCTTCCACGATCCCTCGAAAGCCACTACGGCAACGGACTTGGCCTTCTCCGCAACTTCGTAGTCGAAGCTGATCTTCGGGAGCTCGCCATAGCCGGCTACCATCTCTTCGAACGAGCTGACCGTGATGTACTTGTGGACAATGTCCATGAGGTAGCCGAGGCGGAAGGCGAACACTCCGCCGTTCCAGTATGCTCCCTGGGCAAGGAGACCCTTGGCGGTCTCGGTGTCAGGCTTTTCCGTGAAGCGGCTGACGATCTCGTAGCCGTCCTTCTTTTCGGCAGGGACAACGTAGCCGTATTTCTCAGACGGATACGTCGGCTTTATTCCCATCAGGACAAGATCCGCGACGCCTTTCTTCACGCACTCCGTCATCCTGACTATGGTCTCGAAGTAGCCATTGTCGGTGTACGGGTCGCAAGGCATTACAACCACCACATCCTCGTCCTGGCAATGCCTGGACAAGGACAGGTAGGTCGAAGAAAGGGCAATTGCCGGAAACGTGTCCCTCCTCTCGGGCTCGAGCACGGTTCCGACGGTATTTCCCAGCTGGTTCTCGATGCTGTCCCTCTGGGTCTTGTTGGTAGCAATCGTAATCTCACAGTCCAGCCCGACCTCGCGAATCTGGCGCACAACCCTCTGGACCATGGACTCATAGCCCCCGTCAGGAGACTTGAGCAGACGGAGGAATTGCTTCGAACGGGCGTCATTGGAAAGCGGCCAGAGCCTTTTGCCCGAGCCGCCTGACAGCAGAATCAGCTGTACCATATTGTCAAAACTCTGATGGGTTATGCTACGCTCATCACCGCCTCGGCGATGGAATTGAGCTTTGTGTCGGCAGTGTCGGCACGGCTTGCGAGGATGCAGGGAGCGGTCGTCCCGACGAGCATTCCAGCCTGCTTTACGCCATCTGCCATCTTGGAGTTGGCCTTCCAGAATACGTTTGCGCTCTCGATGTTCGGGAATACGAGGACATCGGCGTCCCCGGCAACTTCGCTCTTGAGGCCCTTGATGGCAACGGACTCCTTGTCGACCGCGACGTCGAGCGCAAGAGGACCATCACCGATGCAGCCCTTGATCTGGCCACGGTCGCACATCTTGGCGAGAGCGGCGGCCTCCATGCATGCGGGCATGGAATCGAGAACCTGCTCGGAGGCGGCGATGAACGCTACCTTCGGGGTCTTGATGCCGAAACTGCGGGCTACGTTGAGCGCGTAGTTCGTAATCTTCATCTTCTGGCGGAATTCCGGGAGAGGAATGACTGCCATGTCCGTGAGGAACAGGAGCTTGTGGTACTTCGGAGACTCGATCACTCCCACGTGACTGAGCAGTCCCTTCTGGGGAAGCAGACCCTGCTCCTTGTTCAGGATGGCACGGAGGAACTTGTCGGTGCTGCAGAGGCCCTTCATCAGGACATCCCCTTCGCCGTCATGCACGAGCTTCACTGCCAGAGAGACAGCCTTGAGCTCGACGGGCTCGTTGACGATCGTGAACTTGGTGACGTCGATGC
>CAYTXA010000084.1:0-5765 GCA_964440865.1 uncultured Muribaculaceae bacterium
CAGTCGAATGCTTCCTGGTCCGGCACGAAGAACTTCCCCGCCAACGAAGTTACCTTGATGTCAGGCTCGGCTCCCTCAAGCGACGACTTGATCAGGGAATCGAACCCGTTGTAGACGGAAAGGATGATGACAAGGGCGGCAGTGCCCACGGCCATCCCCAGCGCACTCACTCCGGAGACAAGATTGATGACATTCCGCGATTTCTTCGCGAAAAGGTATCTCCGTGCGAAAAAGAAGGGAAGACCGCGCATGGGCCTACTTTTTCAGCAGTTCGTCGATGTGCTCTGCGTAGTCGATGGAGGAATCGAGGTAGAAGTCCAGTTCCGGCACAATGCGGAACTGCTTGGCAACCTCATGCCCGAGCTCGCCGCGGTATGCCTTGGAATCCTCTTTCAGCGAGGACATTACGGAAGATGCCTTGTCGGACGGGAATACGCTGACGTATATCTTCGCCACTGAAAGGTCGGGGCTGATCCTCACCTCGCTGACGCTCACGAGAGCGCCGCCGAATGCAGCCATTCCTTTCTTCCTTATGATTTCAGCCAGGGTCCTCTGGATCTCCCTGGCAACCTTGAGTTGTCTTGTTGACGGTGCTTTTTCCATATTCGGCAAATATAGCATTTTCAGTGGAAAATTCGGGGAAAAAGGGTAACTTTACGCTATGGACACACTGTATCTAATAGACGGCCACGCCCTGATTTTCAAAATGTACTATGCTTTCCTGCGGAAGCCCATGGTCAATTCGAAGGGTGCGGACACGTCGATTCTCTACGGATTCACGAAATACATCCTGGAGCTGCTCGACAGGGAGAATCCTACCCATTTTGCGGTAGCTTTCGACCCGCCGGGAGGCACGTTCCGCAACAAGATGTACCCGGAATACAAGGCAAACAGGGCCGAGACGCCCCAGCTCGTCATCGACGCTCTCCAGCCGCTGACCGAAATCTGCCATGCCCTCAACATCCCGACGCTGATGGTGCCGGGGTTCGAGGCAGACGACGTGATCGGGACTGTCGCGAAGGAACAGCGCCGTGAGGGGAAGCAGGTATTCATGGTAACACCGGACAAGGACTACGGCCAGCTGGTGGAGGACGGGATATTCCAGGTCCGGCCCGGCAAGGGAGGAGGCGACGACGAGGTGCTGGACAGCAAGGCGATATGCGAAAAATACGGGATACAGTCCACGAGCCAGGTGATCGACATGCTTGCGATCTGCGGAGACACCGCGGACAATGTTCCTGGTGTAGCGGGCGTTGGTCCGGTCGGAGCCGCGAAGCTCCTGACGAAATTCGGCACTCTCGAAGGCATATATGAGCATATAGGCGAACTGACTCCGAAGCAGAAGGCCCAGTTCGAGGCGGCAAAGGACCACATAGACCTGAGCTACGAACTCGTCACGATCAAGACAGACGTGCCGGTGGAGATTCCGGATATGAGGGTGGACAAGGTCTATGGTCCGGAAATCGCCGACCTCTTCGAGAAATATGAATTTCCTTCCCTGATGCGCTACATCGGCGATGTGAAGGCTACTCCGACTGCACCGAAGAAGGAACTTTCCGTCAGGAAGGTCTCCCCCGCCGAACTCTGCGCCACTGCCTCCGGGCATGGAAAAGTCTCGGTCGCATGGGAAGCGGACGGCGACAGCATATTCTCCGGGATAAGGGGGCTGTCGCTTGCCGTATCCAAGGGGGAAGAGGTCATTGTAGCTTCCGGATCCGAGGAGGAATTCCGCAGCATACTGGAAGACAGCAGCATAGAGAAATCAGGAGCGGACCTGAAGAAACTGCGCAGCCTGCTCCGCTACGCCGGGGTCGAGCTCCGTGGCAAGATGCTGGACGTGGAACTGATGCACTATCTCCTCGACCCGGAGAAGAGTCACAAGACGGCAATACTGACAAAAAGCTACCTGGGGATAGACCTGGAGGACATTCCATCGGATGGAGCATCGCTCTTCGAGGACACGGGGGCTCTGCTCAGGGAGAGAGAGGCTTCCGCGCTTCCTGCGCTTGCAGAAGCAATAGCAGAGGACATGGAAAAAGCTTCCGTCGTAGACCTCTACGACAAGATGGAGCAGCCGCTTTCCATTGTTCTCTCCGACATGGAGTATACGGGGGTCAAGGTGGATCCAGGCCAGATCAGGTCGTTCGCTGAAGGGCTCCGGAAAGAGATGACAGAGCACGAGGCGACGGTCAGGGAGCTTGCCGGAGAGCCGGAGCTCAACGTATCCTCGCCCAAGCAGATCGGAGAGGTGCTGTTCGAGAAAATGCAGTTGGACCCGAGGGCGAAGAAGAGCGCCAAAGGCAGCTGGAGCACGGACGAGACAACGCTCAGGGAGATCGAGTGGAAGAGTCCCATAGTCGGGGAGATCCTCGAATACAGGGCTACGAAAAAGCTGCTCTCGACCTATATAGAACCACTTCCGGGATACATTTCGCCCGTCACCGGAAGGATCCATACCACATTCAACCAGACACTTACGTCGACAGGAAGGCTTTCGTCCTCCAATCCGAACCTGCAGAACATCCCGATAAGGACCGAGCGCGGAAAGGAAATCCGCAAGGCGTTTGTCGGAACAGGGGCGGACGGAGTCATCACAAGCGCGGACTATTCCCAGATCGAGCTTAGGATCATGGCCCATCTCTCCGGAGACGAGCATCTTACGGCCGCTTTCAGGGACGGGCTCGATGTCCACAAGGCAACGGCAGCGAAGATCTACGGCATTGGAATCGAAGATGTGACCGACGACCAGAGGAGGGTCGCGAAGACTGCCAATTTCGGGATCATGTACGGGATTTCCGCCTTCGGGCTTGCCCAGAGGCTCGGCATCCCGAGGAATCAGGCAAAGAGCATAATCGATGACTACTTCGCGGCATTCCCTTCGATCAAGTCGTTCATCTCCAAGACATTGGAAGACGCGAGAGCCAACGGCTACACGGAGACGGTCTTCGGCAGGAGGCGCTACATCCCGGACATCAATGCCAAGAACGCCACAGTCCGTTCCCTGGCGGAGAGGAATGCCGTCAATGCGCCGATCCAGGGCACGGCTGCCGACATAATAAAGATAGCCATGATCCGCGTGGCGGAGAGGCTGCGCAAGGACGGATTCCGGAGCAAGATGGTGCTCCAGATCCACGATGAGCTTCTTTTCGACGGGCCGGAAAGCGAGGCTGAGGCGCTCGGGAAGGCTGTAAGGGAGGAAATGGAGAATGTGGTTAAGCTCAATGTTCCATTAACTGTCGAATGCAATTATGGCAAGAACTGGCTCGAAGCACACTGACAAGACAGACGAGGAGCTTGTCGACATGGCTCTGGGGGACAATGCCCAGGAGGCCTTTTCCGCCTTGTACGCGAGGTATCACGACGGGCTGCTGGCAAATGTCAGCCGCAGGGTAAAAGACAAGACAGAGGCAGAAGATATTGTTATAGAGGCTTTTACCAAGGCATTCCGTCAGATCGGGACGTACCAGAAAGGGCGGCGTTTCTCGACATGGCTGCTTGCCATCGTGAAGAACACCGCCATCGACCACAGCGACAAGGACAAGACGAGAGGGCGCAAGGTGGACAAGCAGGATCTGGATCCGATGGACGATGAGGTGACGAAGCTCCCGGATGATGCCGTGAGTCCCGAGGAGGAAGTGATCCTGTCGGAAAACCATGAGGAGTTCACCGCGAGCATCGAAGGACTGCCTGAACTGTATCGCGAAGTGGCTTCGCTGAGCCTTGTGGACAATCTCGGGTACAAGGAGATTTCGGAGAAGACCGGGCTGCCGGTGAATACCGTGAAGACTAGGCTCAGGAGGGCCAAGGACCTGATAGCGGAGAAGTTGCGCTCGTCCGATGATGTCTGATCCATCGCCTTTTGTTCCCCGGGAGGTAGTGGGGCCTGAACCCTCGCTTCGCTCGCCCTTACCATCGTCAGCATCGCCATCCGCCCAGCAACTATCGTTGCTCAGCGTCTGGCTCGCAGCCGACGGGCCCCTCCCTCTGGCACGGCCGAGGGCGGCCATGGGTTCAGGCTCCCACTACCTCCCGGAGAAACACGAATGGGAGACATACAAATAATAGAAAAAGACAGATAAGATATGGAATACAATGAATTCGAGAGGATAGTGAGGGAGAGTTTCCCGGAGGTTGGCGACACACCTCTGGAGCAGTTCCGCCAGATGGAACCGCTCTACTCCGACTGGAACTCCAAAATCAACGTGATCTCACGCAAGGACATCGCAAATCTCTACGACCACCACATACTCCACTCCCTCGCCATCGTGCGCTACATAACCCAGAACGAACCTCAGACAGCCTCAGCACTACAGGAAGGAGCCTCAGTTCTGGACCTCGGCACGGGAGGCGGCTTTCCCGGAATACCTTTCGCCATCATGTTCCCGAAGGCAAAGGTAACTCTCTGTGACTCAGTCGGAAAGAAAATAAAGGTCGCAGGAGCGGTGGCGGAGTCGCTGGGGCTCGCGAATACCGTGACCGTGAACGACAGGGCGGAAAACCTGCCCGGCACATTCGACTACGTGATATCCCGTGCTGTCGCCTCCCTGACTGAATTCTACCCATGGGTCCGGAAAAAATATTCGAAGGGCATCTTCTACCTCCGCGGAGGGGACATAGCCGAGGAAACAGGAGAACTGATGGGCAGATTCTCTCTTCCTAAGGGCTCAGTCCACGTCTGGAGCGTTTCTTCCTGGCTGGAAGATCCATGGTTCGAAGGAAAATATTTGGTAAGAATAGACAAGAAAAGCTGAAAACAGGGAAAATTAATTTTGTATTTCCCGCTGGATTCCATAAATTTGCAGTCCGTTTTCGAAAATAAATAAAAATAGATATGAAAAGAACATTCCAGCCTTCAAGGCGCAAGCGCATCAACAAGCATGGTTTCCGCGAGAGAATGTCGACCGCCAACGGACGCCGCGTTCTCGCATCTCGTCGTCGTCACGGACGCAAGAAGCTTACCGTTTCTTCCGAGGACAACTTCTAGTAGCGAAACCCTTTGAGAGACATCGACCGGAAAGCCTGCTTTTCGGCCGATTTTTTATATATTTGCCATTTAGAGAAAACCGGCATGACCCAGGACGAGAAGCTCATGAGAGAAGCGCTGCACGAAGCACGCGACGCCGCATCCGAAGGAGAGATTCCCATCGGAGCAGTAATCGCCTGTCAGGGAAGGATCGTGGGAAGAGGCCACAACATGACGGAAAAGCTCCATGACCCGACAGCCCATGCGGAGATGATAGCCATTACCGCAGCCACAGAGGAGGCAGGAGGCAAGTACCTGAACGACTGCACATTGTACGTAACCGTGGAACCATGCCCGATGTGCGCTGCTGCGCTCGCATGGGCCCAGATCGGCAGGATCGTGTACGGCGCTCCTGACCCCAAGAGAGGATACACGATGTTCTCGCCGTCCCTGCTTCACCCCAGGACCGAGGTTGAAGCCGGAGTGCTCGGGGAAGAATGCGCAGCAATGATGACCGGCTTTTTCAAGGACAAGAGATAGAACAACCGCTAAACTATGGAACTCGGAGAAGACTACACGATTATCAACAATACCCTCCACGACGAGATGCGCCACATCACCGCAATACCAAGCCGCCTTGTGTGCTCGGTCCAGATCGACTTCGACCTGGACGGCGACAACAAGCTCCACAATGTCAAGTACGTACGCGGATGCAACGGCAATCTGCAGGCCATTGGCAGACTGCTCGAAGGCATGGAAGCAGGCAAGGCAGCCGAGACGCTGAGAGGTGTTGATTGCAACG
>CAYTXA010000084.1:5785-9238 GCA_964440865.1 uncultured Muribaculaceae bacterium
CCAGCTCGCGAGGATAATCACAAAAGTATCAGGAAAACCAACTACCACAATACATTACTAGATGAACACCAAGCTGATAATTTCCCTTGCTGCGGGAAGCCTCTTCCTTGCAGCCGCTGGGCCGGCTTTTGCCGATGACCAGCCCGAAAGAGCAATTTCAAAGGTGGAAGCTGTCAGTGTCGACGCCCCTGTCGGCACGGCTCCTGTGCTTCCCTACCGCGTCTGGGTCACTTACACCGACGGAACCTCCGACTGGAGGCAGGTCCGCTGGAGCAACTCTGCCCTTGCCGATGAGCAGGCAGAGGCTGATCCCGCAAAGAACCCTGTCGGGACAACTTACACCGTAGCAGGACATGTTACCGGAGACTTCACGACCGATGAAGGATATCCTGTTTCCGCCAGCGTGAAGGTCGTTTCCGGAACCTACAAGATTCCAGCCCAGACTCCCAAGGCTCATGTCTTTCCGCTCTATGACGTCAGCGTGGACGGGAACAACCGCCTGACCAACAACAGGGATCTCGACATCGAGAATCTTCTGAGTCTCGACGTGTCCCAGCAGCTCTACAACTATCGCGACACATACGGCCTTCCCACGGATGGCTACACTGTCAGCGACGGATGGGATTCCCCCGACACCAAGCTGAAGGGCCATGGAGTAGGACACTATCTCTCCGCAATGGCATTTGCATATGCCAGCGCCAAGGATCCCGCAAAGAAGGCCCAGATAAAGAGCACTCTCCGCAGGATCGTGGACGAGATGCGCGAGTGCCAGGAAAGGACATTCGTATGGAGCGATTCCCTGGGCCGCTACTTCGAGGCACGTGACCTTCCGACGGGAGACAAGCTCCTCGAGCTGAAGGGCACCTGGGCGGCATTCGACGAGTACAAGAAGGACTACCAGCATTATGGATATGGCTACATCAATGCCATCCCGCCCCAGCACGTCATCCTCGGCGAAGCCTACAGGGCATACAACAACAGCGACTGGATCTGGGCTCCATACTACACTGTCCACAAGCAGCTTGCAGGTCTGATCGACATTGCTCTCAACGTCGACGACAAGGAAATTGCCGACAAGGCAGCCCTGATAGCCAAGGACATGGGCCTCTGGATATGGAACCGTATCCACTACTGCACATACGTAGATGATTCCGGTACGCAGGCAACTCGCCGTGCACGTCCCGGCAACCGCTATGAAATGTGGAACATCTACATCGCCGGAGAACTCGGTGGCGTACAGGAGTCCCTTGCAAGGCTCGCTTCCATGACAGACAACAAGGACGAGAAGGCCAAGCTCCTTGAGGCTGCGGAAGGATTCGACAACGTGATCTTCTACAACAATCTCGAGAAGAACATCGACGACATCCGCACCCGTCACGCCAACCAGCACATCCCGCAGATCATCGGCGCGATCTGGTCCTATTCCCAGACCGGCGATGCCCGCTACTACAACATCGCACGCAACTTCTGGAACCTCATCCAGGGCCGCTACCGCTACTCTCCCGGCGGCGTAGGCAACGGAGAAATGTTCCGTCAGCCCTACACCCAGATCCTCAGCATGGTCGGCAACGGCGATCCTACCCTGAACGAGACCTGCTGTGCATACAACCTTGCGAAGCTCACGAAGGATCTCGCGCTCTATGATCCCGACAATGCCGCCTACATGGACTACTATGAGCGTGTCCTTTACAACCAGATCGTCGGCTCCGTCAATGCTGACCAGTATGGTGTATGCTACCAGTATGCAGTAGGCCTCAACGCCGACAAGCCTTTCGGAAACGAGACTCCGCAGAGCACATGCTGCGGCGGTACCGGCGCCGAGAACCATGTCAAGTATCAGGAAGCCACATACTTCGCCGATGACAACACCCTCTGGGTAGGTCTCTACATGCCTACCACCCTCAACTGGAAAGAGAAGGGCGTAACCATCAGCCAGGACTGCCTGTGGCCTGCAGAGAAGTCCACGATCAAGGTGTCCGGCAACGGTACCTTTGCGATGAAACTCCGTGTCCCCTACTGGGCAACCAAGGGCTTCGACATCCAGCTCAACGGCAAGTCCGTGGCAGCATCCTACCAGCCGAGCTCCTACGTGGAGATTCCTTCCAGGGCATGGAAGAGCGGGGATGAAGTTACCGTCATCATGCCTTTCACCAAGCATCTCGACTTCGGTCCCGACAAGCTCGAAGGCAAGGACTGGGTTGCTACGCTCATGTACGGCCCGCTCGCGATGACCGGCACAGGTGTCACCACCTGGGATGAGGCTACGCTTCAGCTCGACCCGTATCTCACCACTGTCGTAGCCAACGGCGCAAGTGATGCTACTGGTTCCGACGGCAATCTCTACACTCTGACCGCCGCCGGCAAGACTTTCGTTCCGGACTATTTTGCAAAGCAGCACATCACCCACTACTACAAAATCGAGCTGCTTGCCGACCCGAGCGAGGCTCTCAAGGCTATCGTCCGTTCCAAGGTTGAAGACACAAAGGCTTACCAGGCTGCCAACTACACCAAGAAGTCCTACAAGCCTGTCACCAAGGCAATTGCGGATGCAGGAAAGGCTGTTGCAGCCGCGAAGCTCACTCAGGCCGAGACAGACAAGCTCACCGGAGCTCTCGATGCTGCCGTTGCAGGTCTCGTCGAGTCCCGCAAGGACGTAAGCCGTCTCGAAACAGCTCTTGCTTCCGCAAAGGCTCTCTCCGCCAATGATTACACCTGGGACAGCTTCGAAACTCTCCAGAAAGAGATTGCAGCCGGAGATGCTCTCGACAATGCATCTTCCGCCCAGAAGGCTGTTGATGCTCAGGTAAAGAAGGTAGACGATGCCGCGAAGGCTCTCGTCTCCCTGTCCGACATCGACCGCACGAAGCTTGTCGCAGCAATCAGGCTCGCAAACGAGCGCGAGGCAGCTCAGGAAGAGTGGATGAACATGGAAAAGAAGGTTCCCGATTTCGCTCCATGGGCTCCGAACGGATATCGCGACATGCTCCGCACCCTCAACAAGGCCCGCAACATCCGCGACAACGTCAGGAAGAACTTCAACCAGAGCGAAGTCTCCGAGATTGCTACGGAGCTCAACTCCGTGATCAACTCCATGCGTCCCGGCAACCTTGCCGAGCCGCAGCAGCTTGAACCTCTGTTCGACCTGATCTACACCTACGGGAAGAAAGATACGCCCGAGATGCATTCTGCGATGGAATATGCCAACATGGTCGTACGCTACGTATTCGACGGTAGCGGTACTCCCGACATGATCCAGAAGGCAATCGACGGAATCAACGCCGCAAAGTAGCAAGCCTCTTCCAAAAAACAGCAACACATATTCCTGAAAAGGGCCGCCGTCTGGCGGCTCTTTTTTTGGAAAGTAAAAAAAATGTAGTATATTTGCATTCCCAAGGAGGGCGAGTGGCGAAATTGGTAGACGCGCTACTCTCAGGAGGTAGTGCCTATTACTGG
>CAYTXA010000085.1:0-9091 GCA_964440865.1 uncultured Muribaculaceae bacterium
CATAGGCGCTTTGCCTCCGGACAGGCAGGCCATCCGAGCCAGGAGCGCCCGCCACCTCCTGCCGCCGCAAAGATGTCCGACCGAGGTCAAGCGTGAACAGGGGCGTCAGCCCGAGCATGGCCGGCCTAGCGGTTGGCCTTGCTGGCGAATTCGAAAAGAGCGGCAGGAAGGTGGCAGTAGCCTCCGGGATTTTTGTCGAGATAGTCCTGGTGGTACTCCTCTGCAGAATAGAACTTCTCCAGCGGCTTGACCTCCACTACAAATTTTGCCCCGGCAGCCTCCTGCTCGTCCCCATAGACCTTCATGATCACGGGAAGATCCTCTTCACTGGTGTAGTAGATTCCTGTGCGATAGCGAGTTCCCTCGTCCTCGCCCTGTTTGTTGAGACTTGTGGGATCAATGGCCTTGAAATACATCCTGAGCAGGAACTCCAGCGAAATGACCGACGGATCGTAGGTTATATGGACAGTCTCCGCATAACCGGTCTTGTCCGTATAGACTTCCTTGTAGGTAGGATTCTCGGTGTGCCCGTTGGCAAATCCGACCTCAGTGGAAACAACCCCGTTGATAAGCTTGAAATAATGTTCTGTTCCCCAGAAACATCCCCCGGCAAGATATATCTCTTTCATTCTGTTGCCCTATTTCTTTATTGTCTCATATCCGTATGACAGAGCGCCGAGAATAATCTCGGTAGCCGCCATAGACTCATGCGAAAGCGTCGCGAAGATGACGCCCACCTCGGTCGGAATCCCGTACATGGTCGAGAGCGCAAGGCTCACAAGATAGTGGAACGCTCCGAAACCGCCCGGGACCGGAACAAGCGAACTGAGACCTCCGACGAACATCAAGAAAAGCGCATCCACGATGTCCAGCCCGGCAAGGTCTTCTGCAACGCCCGCCGGAAGCAGCGAGGCGTCGATACCCTGGACGGCAAGGATGATGCATTCCGATGTGATCCAGTAACTTACCCATATCGCGACAGTCACGAGGAGGAACTTCGGCCAGGACTTCATCTTGAAGCTCTGCGTGATGCCCTTCCATATTCCGAGCACGAAGCCCCATACTTTCATGCAGAATCCGCTCTTCTCCCTGAATCTCCATACGGCCCAGATGAAGACGGCGATTCCGGCGAAAATGACTCCGACCAGCCAGACTATGTTCAGCGAGAAGCTGTCGGAAATCGGCATCAGCATCTTTTCGCTGAAGAAAGAACCGAATCTGGACCACAGCGCGGCCAGGATGCCGAGCATCAGCACCACGAGCATCGAGGCGTCGAAACCTCTCTCGACGACTACGGTGCCGAGGACCTTGTCATAGGATGCGAGCTTGTGGACGCCGTCCGGAGACATCCTGGAGCGCTTTGTTATGTAGCCGCAGCGGACCAGTTCCCCGATACGCGGAATTGCCATGCTGGCAACATAGCTGATATTGACTGCATTGAAGCATGTGAGGAGCTTGGTGGAACGGTCGATCGGCCGGAGGAGCATCTTCCACCTCCATCCTCTCAGGAGGCATACTCCGCCCGAAACCACCATCGACACCACTACCCATCCCCAGTCGCATGCCTTCAGTCCTGTCCAGAAATCCCCCCAGCTGACGCCCTTGAACGCCACCCAGAGAAGCGCAACTGCCAGCAGACCTGACATGCAGTACCAGAATATCTTTCCTTGCCTTGAAGCCATATTAGATTCAAAGATAGGACTTTTTGCCGAATATTGCTTAAATTTGTGAATCACGTGAAAATATTGTTACAATCTGCGATGAAATCAATACTAGGCATCGGCAACGCGCTGACAGACATTCTTGCGGTCCTTCCGGACGATTCTCTGCTGAGGAAATACCACCTTCCGAAAGGAAGCATGCAGCATGTGGACATGGAAACGGGCGACCAGATCTGGTCGGCCCTGAAGGAGGTCGGAGTGAAATATGTCCCCGGCGGATCTGCCGCCAACACAGTGACTTGCACCTCGATATTCGGAATGCCTTCCGGATACATCGGCAAGATAGGGGACGACGAGCTGGGACATCTGTTCAAGAGCACGATGGAGCAGTACGGGGTCAAGACAACTATGCTCTACGGCACGAAGTCTTCCGGACGCTGCATGGTCTTCATCACGGGAGCAAACGCCGAGCGCACATTCGCCGACTACATGGGGGCTGCGCTCGAGATGGGGCCAGGCGACCTCAAGCCGGAGTATTTCCAGGGATATGACTATTTCCATATAGAGGGCTATCTCGTCCAGGATCAGGACCTTATAAGCAAGGCCTGCCAGATGGCGAAGGCTGCCGGGTGCATGATTTCGATCGACATGGCCTCCTACAATGTCGTGGAGTCGAACGATGCATTCCTCCACAACCTGATCGACCGCTACGTCGACATCATCTTCGCGAACGAGACGGAGGCCAAGGCCTTCACGAAGAAGGAGCCGAGGGAGGCGCTCGATGAGATGGCGAAACATTGCTATATAGCGGTAGTGAAGGTGGGAAAGGACGGGTCCATGGTCCAGAGCGGAGACGAGTACCATTTCATCGAGCCATGGCCGGCCGCAACCATAGACGCGACGGGAGCCGGCGACACATATGCTGCAGGATTCCTCTATGCCCATTCTCTCGGCATGCCTCTTGAAGTGTGCGGGGAGATAGGCTCTATCATTGCGGCGAAAGTCGTCGAAGTCGTCGGGACCAAGATCGATGTCCCGAGGTGGAAGGCGGCGAAGGAAGAGATCCGCAAGCTGATAGCTGCCAACCAAAGGTAGTAGAATGGCAGGAATCAAGGAAATAGCACGTAAGCGCCAGCTTTCCTCGCTGGAAAAGGTAAAGCCGACGGGGATAATCCCTCTGGGCAAGATTAGTTCAATGCTGGTGCTGCTCGACGGTACGCAGCAGGGGTGTGAAGAAGAACTGGAGAAGTTTGCCTCCGGACATGGGATTTCCCTCAGGACGGTTTACCTTGCCTGGGCAGTGGAATCCAAGACCCCTGCCGAGGCTACGATCCGCAAGGAAGACCTGGACTGGGCCGGCCGTCCGTCCGACGAGAAGTGCGGCCCTCTGCTGGATCCGGCCCCGGACCTTCTCGTCTCGCTGGTGGACGGGACACCATATCCGCTTGAGTATCTGGCAAAAAGGTGCGATGCACGTTTCAAGGTGGGGCGCAAGCAGCTCCCCGGAGACACTTTCGATGTCGTCTTCCCTGAGCCCCGCGGAGAACACCATACCCAGTCCGAGGCATTCAGCCAGATAGTAAAATTTCTCGAAACAATAGCATGAAAAATTTCAAGGATGATATAGTTGTTGCGCTCAAGGGATACGCCATGGGCGCTGCCAATGTCATTCCCGGCGTTTCCGGAGGCACGATAGCCCTGATCACGGGAATCTTCAGCCACATAGTTCGCTGTCTCAACTCCCTCGCGAGTGTCCACTCCCTGAACATGCTCCGCAAGGGGCAGTTCCGTCAGCTCTGGGAGAGGATCGACGGGCGTTTCCTCGTTGCCCTCATGGTTGGCGTGCTCGTCAGCATATTCTCTCTTGCGAAGGTGATGCAGTATGTCATGGCATGGTATCCGATCCAGACATGGGCCTTCTTCTTCGGAATGATTGCCGCCTCTGCAGTGGTCATGCTTGTGGGAGTTCGCCACTGGAGACTCAAGGATATTCTCGTTGCCGTGGCCGGCGGCGTCATCGGCGTTGTCGTCTGCACCCTTTCCCCGACCCAGACTCCCGATGACATGTGGTTCATCTTCGTCTGCGGAGCGATAGCCATCTGTACTATGATTCTTCCCGGCATCTCAGGCAGTTTCGTGCTGCTGATCCTGGGAAAGTATGAATATATAATGTCCGCGGTCAGCAATCTCAACTGGCCCGTGCTGATCGTGTTTGCCGTCGGCTGCGTTATCGGCCTTGCGGCTTTCACGAAGCTGCTGCACTGGCTCCTGGAACATCATGAGAGGCCTACCATGCTGATTCTCACCGGCTTCGTTCTCGGGTCACTCGTGAAAGTGTGGCCGTGGAATGATCCTTCGGCTATTGTCGAGTCGCAGTTCCTCCATGCCGGCATGTCTGCCGAGCAGGCCGAAGCCGCTGTTTCCGCTCTTGCTTCCGCAAGCGAGCCGATACGCAGCTACATAACTGATTTCCATGTGAATTCGGCGTTCATCTGGGCGCTTGCCGGCATTCTGCTCGTGGGCGTCCTTGAGTGGCTCGGCAGCCGCAACAAGGCTGAATACTAGATGTCTGGCAAATGAAAAATCTTTTCCTTGATTCACGCGCCCTCGATTCCGCAGCGAGGGAGAAATATTCCCTCACGGAGGAAATCATGATGGAAAACGCCGCCATGGATCTCGGGCAGGCGGTCTACAAGGCTCTTGAGCTTACTCCCGGCGGTGCTGTCGCCGTCCTTTGCGGCAGCGGCAACAATGGTGCCGACGGATACGCGTTTGCAAGGCGGTCTATGGGACGGCTCCGTGTCACGTGCATTGCCGTGTCGGCTCCGAAATCCGAGCTCTGCAAGGGCCAGGCTTCCAGGGCTGCCGCCGCCGGAGTTCCTGTCGTGCCTTTCGACCCGGAGATGACTTGCGGCTCGGCTTCCTATGTCAGCCCTCAGGTCTACGATATCCTTTCCGGGGCGAAAGTCATCGTCGACTGTGTCTACGGGAGCGGTTTCCATGGCTCTCTCAGCGATCCTGTCGCTGACCTCATGGACACTGTCAACTCCCTTCGCTGCAAGAAGATAGCCTGCGATGTGCCGACCGGGCTGGACAAGGACGGACATTGTGACAAGTTCACGTTCAGGGCTTCCGCCACCGTTTCCATGGGCGCGCTGAAGCTCGCCCTCTACAGTGACTCTGCCAAGGATTATGTCGGCAGGATTCTGTGCGGGGATCTTGGCGTCACCAGGCAGCTGTACGAATCCAGCTCCGATGAAATACGTCCTGTTGCCAAACTCCTGGAGCAGAGGGACATGAATCTTCCACGCCGGCTGAAGGAGAATGTGAACAAGGGCTCGTTCGGCCATGCGGCCATAGCGAGCGGAGAGAAGGTGGGTGCCTCATGTATCGCCGGCACCGCTGCCCTGCGTTTCGGAGCCGGGCTCGTCACGCTTGTCCGCTGCGGGAAGGCTTTCCCCCGCGAGGAGCTGCCGAAAGTCCCCGCTGACCTGATGACTTCTTCCTCTATTCCCGCGAAAACTACTGCCGTGGCGTTCGGAATGGGACTTGGCAGGAGCTATGAGGCCGCGGAGCCGTGGCTTGACTGGCTGACTGAGAATCCCGACGTACCGTGCGTCGTAGATGCCGACATGTTCTATGTGCCTGAACTGGTGCCGTTTATCTCTGCGGGAAAGGGTGGTGTAGTGCTGACTCCGCATCCCAATGAACTGTCCTCGCTCCTATCCATCATCGGACTGGGGGAGTATTCCGTGGAGGAATGCATAGAGCACCGTGCGGAGCTCGTGACCGAGTTCTGCAGGAAGTTCCCGGGCATCGTTCTTGTCGCGAAGGGCGCGAATCCCGTGATCGGTTGCTGCAATGAAGGTGTCGTAAACCTGTTCGTGAATCCTCTCGGGCGTCCCGCTCTTGCGAAGGCTGGAAGCGGCGATGTGCTTTCGGGTGTCATCTGTTCGCTTCTCGCGCAGGGATTCCGGCCGCTTGACGCCGCCGTTTCCGGTTCGCTTGCCCATGCCCTCGCTTCCCGCAAGATCCGTCCGGATTATTCGCTGACCCCGTTCTCCCTGATCGGAGGTCTCTCAAAGATTTAGAAACCAACAGATTCCGATTCTTATGAAATTTGTCTCATGGAATGTCAATGGCCTGAGGGCTTGCGCCGGGAAGGGTTTCGAGGACTCGTTCCGCGCCCTTGATGCCGATTTCTTCTGCCTGCAGGAGACCAAGATGCAGGCTGGCCAGCTGGATCTCGAGTTCGAGGGGTACAAGTCCTTCTGGAACTATGCCGAGAAGAAGGGCTATTCCGGCACGGCGATCTATTCCCGGTTTGAGCCGCTGGCAGTTACGTATGGGATCGGGGTTGAGGAGCATGACCATGAGGGGCGCGTGATCACGCTTGAGATGCCGGATTTCTACCTTGTGGATGTCTATGTGCCGAACAGCCAGGATGGGCTGCGTCGTCTGGAGTACCGCATGAGGTGGGAGGATGATTTCCGGCTGTATCTCGGTGGGCTGAGGGAGAAGAAGGGTGTTGTCGTGTGCGGGGATATGAATGTTGCGCACGAGGACATCGACATCAAGAATCCTGCGGCGAACAGGCGCAATGCGGGGTTCACGGACGAGGAGCGCGGCAAGTTCACGGATCTGCTTTCTTCCGGGTTCACGGATTCATGGCGCAGTCAGCATCCGGATGAGGTAAGGTATTCATGGTGGTCCTACAGGTTCAAGGCGCGGGAGAGGAATGCCGGCTGGCGTATCGACTACTTCCTTGTGTCGGGACAACTTGCACCCCGGATCGTCTCCACCGACATCCACACCGAGATCACCGGCTCTGACCACTGTCCTGTCGAGCTCGTCCTGAGGTAGGCCTGCGGAGATCCTCGGCCCGAGACCGTTTGCTAGAGGATGGCGACGGTCTGGACGGAATTGTAGAGGCGGTCGAGAATGCGGCCGAACTCGGCGCCGTCGAACTTCGGGGAATAGTCGCCCGAAGCGGTCTTGAAGGTGATCGAGCTTATGCCTGCGGACATCTCGCGCAGCTCCTCCAGTGTCGGATAGCAGATGACCCTGCCGCCGGTGAGTTCCTTCTCCTGGCGCATCGTAATCAGCTTTCCGGACTTTGTAGCGACCGTGACCGGAGAATTGAACGGCACATTCCTGCCGGTCAGATAGAGATTCAGGTCAATGGATTCGCTGTTCGAAGGCCCATAGTAGAGATACACGAGCTCGACGGAGAGGCCATCCCCGACGCTGAACTTCTTCGTCGTCACAAGACGGCTTCCGCCCTGGTCCTGGAGCGAAGCAAGGTTGGAGCCAAGTTCGGTCTTGGGCCTGGGAGCAGCCATGATGGCATCATATTCCTTCTTTATCGCAGAACCGAGCTCATTTGCAGGATATTCGACCTTGATCACGCCGCTGCTGGACCAGCGCTTTGTCGCCTCGATGCTCTTGATTCCGGAAGCGACCTTCTTCATGTCACCTTCCTCGAGATAATACTCGCCATAATTGAGGAACACCGTGCCGGCATCGGTCGTGATTCCGTTCGGAGCAACCAGGTTGGACTCGTCGGAAGCGTTCTTCAGGACGATGGACCTTCCATCGGAATTCACGATGGTAAGAGGTGCATTCTTAGGCATCTTCCATGCGGAAGCATCCTCGAACTCAAGCCTCAGGATATAGACCGGCTGCGCATCGGGGAAGAGCACGCGGCTGAGCTTCACCTGGACCGGAGCCGTCTTCGAATCCACGCGGATACGCTCCGTGCCGGTATATGTGTATCCATTCTTCAGGTAGTTGTACTTCACAAGCCCCTGTGCCGAAACGCCAGCGGCAGAAAGCATGAGCGCCACGGCGGCAATTATCAACTTTCTCATTTCTTGTACTTGGTTTCAATTTTACGGATAATCTCCGGAGCCTTTGCCACTCCAAAAGTCTTGCCAGTCGACAGCGAGAGCACAAGACCCGCGATCACGGCGGCGACGATGAACACGACAGTCCAGATGGCAGAGGCTCCCGGCTGCATGGACTTGCTCACGCCCCAGACAGCCGCCACTGCCATGAACATCACTACGACATCTGCCATGCGGCTTGCCCTCGAGCCGGAAAGAATCTCGATATCATATCCATTCCCATTGCTGGAAGGGCGCAGAACCAGATGGCGCGTCTGCAGCCTGGTGGAATAGTCTGCCCATAGCTCCCCGCCGGCACCCTGGCCAATCTCGCGTGCGTCCCCGGAAAGTATGTCCCACAGGGTCTTGTCCACAGTCTCAAGGCCCTCCTCCGTCTCCACGGACACCTTGCCCCTTGGGACCAGAGGAATATTTGTTTCGAATTCCATAAAATTTCTAAGTAAATGGATTACAAAGATACACTCATTTTCTTAATTTTGTGGATTATACGTTTTATCGAAAAACCACATGACAACACTAATGATCATCCAGCTGCTGATCGTACTGGCAGCCCTCTACGTCGGCTCGCGCTACGGCAGCCTTGCTCTTGGCGCAATCTCTGGCATCGGACTGGCAATCCTCGTATTCGGATTCGGAATGAAACCCGGCACGCCTCCGACCGACGTAATCTACATCATCATAGCGGCCGTGACCTGCGCCGGCATTCTCCAGGCATCAGGAGGTATGGACTGGATGATCCAGGTTGCAGAGAAGATTCTCCGAAAGCACCCTGACCACATCACATTCCTCGCCCCGATCACGACCTTCTTCCTGACGGTCATGGTAGGAACAGGACATGTGGTCTACACGATCATGCCCATCATCTGCGACATAGCCCTGAAAAAGGGAATCCGTCCCGAGCGCCCGTGCGGAGTCGCCTCGATCGCATCCCAGGTCGGAATCACCTGCTCCCCCATCGCCGCGGCTGTCGTGGCATTCATGACCATATCGAACGCCAACGGGTTCGCGGTAAGCATCCCGCAGATCCTGCTCGTGACCATCCCGTCCTGCCTGTGCGGCCTGCTTGTTGCCGCAGCAGCCTCCTACCACAGGGGCAAGGATCTCGACAAGGATCCGGAATTCCAGAAGAGGATCGCCGACCCCGAGCAGAGGGCCTACATCTACGGGGGCAGCGCCACGACCCTTGACCGCACAATCACTCCCGACGCGAAGAAGTCCGTCTACACCTTCCTCACCGCCCTGCTCGTCATCATCGGCCTCGCCAGCACCCAGCTCTTCATCCCTAAAGAGACCCTCGACACGATATCGAGGATCCCGAAGATGAACCTCGCAATCCAGATCGTCATGCTGTCGGCCGCAGCCGTCATGATAATGTTCTTCAAGGCTGAGCCCAAGAAGGCAGTGGGCGGAGCTGTATGGCAGTCCGGAATGGTAGCAGTTGTCGCGATCTTCGGAATTGCCTGGCTTGCAGACACATACTTCTCCAAATACCTCGATGACATGAAGGTAATGCTGACAGACATC
>CAYTXA010000086.1:0-9044 GCA_964440865.1 uncultured Muribaculaceae bacterium
CCTGAGGGCTTATACCATGAGCGCACCGACAAGACCGAGGATGGCGTAGAACTCAGGAAGGGCAGCGTAGATCAGGGTGTTGGTGAACACATTGTGACCCTCGCTGATTCCGACGATACCATTGGCACAAACCTGGCCCTGGCGGATTGCCGAGATCATGCAGACAAGGCCGACGCAGACTCCGATGCAGAATGTGAGGAGTGCCCTGTCGGGATCAGCCCTGTAGTTGTTCAGCATCATGAAGAAGGCAACGAATCCGTAGATACCCTGCGTTGCAGGAACGGCAGAGAGGACAAGGAAGTTTCCTGATCCTTCAGGTTTCTTCTTCAGGGCGCCTTCAGCAGCGTTTCCGGCGATTGTGGTACCGTAGGCACTTCCGATTCCGGAGAGAGCCAGCACGAGTCCAAGGCCGAGATAAGCAAGAATTGTGTTAAGCATAGTTTGTTGATTTATTGATTATTATTTGTTAACGGTTTGTAGGTGCGGCCCATACCGTCGTAGGCCGAATTCTTGAAGAATTCGAGGAAGTTCAGCCTCAGGGGATGGACGAAGGCACCAAGAGCGGCCATGGCAATGTTCAGGGTATGTCCTACAATGGCTATCAGTATGAAAAACAGCCAGTTGATGGGACCTCCATCGCCGAGGACCATGGTCGCGATGTCATTGAAAGCCGCTCCGAGCATGCCGCCAGCAAGCCCCAGGGCATAGAGCCTCAGGTAGCTGAGCACGTCTCCGAGCAGTCCGGTTGCAGTGTTGTAGGTTTCCCACAGTCCCGTCCCGACGTTGAGGAGCGGGAACTTGTGGATATCGTTGAGGAAGAATATCCCGATTGCCGAGATGATTCCGAGGACGATCAGGACAAACTTGGTAGCGCTCTTGTCAATCACTCCGGCAAGGGCGAATCCGCCGACGACGGCAGAACCCACGAGCAGTAGAGTCCATCCCCATGTGCCGAGACTGTTGGCGAACCCGTTCTTCTTCGTGGTGTAGACAGCCTTTACGACGAAGGCTACACTAAGGTGCAGGACGCCGCAGGCAAGAGCCAGGAGCATGTTCCAGTCGAATGAGCCCATTCCCGGCACTACGACCTGTTCTCCCGGAACCATGATTTTGTCGAGGCCGAGATTCTGGATGAATCCCCACTTCGAGATGTCGCAGGAGAAGAATGTGTGGAAGAAGAATCCGACCAGCATCGTCGCGACGCCGAGCGTCATGACGAGCGGGGCGGAATCCGCCATTCCCTTCATCTTCTTCATGAGCAGGCCGCCGAGCAGGATCACGACGCCGTAACCCATGTCTCCTATGCAGAACGCGAAGAAGAGGGTGAAGAAGATCGAGATGTACGGGGTAGGGTCGAACTCATTGTAGTCCGGCCTTCCGTACATGTCCGTCAGAGTGCGGAACATCTCAGTGTACTTGTTGTTCCTGAGCTTGATGGGCGGGTTGTCTTCAATCCTGGCCTCGTCTTTCAGCACGACGACTGGCTCGTTCTCGAGCATGGCGTCGAGAGAGGGGACATCTTCGTCGGGGGCGAACCCCTCCATGATGCAGACCCTGTCCTCCACTTCCTTCCTGGAGTGTTCTTCGGCAAGGCGCCTGTCCAGGCTGGAAGCCAGTGTGGCATATTCTGCACGGATTTCCGGAATCCTTTCCTTGAGACCCATCAGTACGGCCTTGACCTCTTCCGTCTCCTTTTTCGTCTGGGCGATGGAAACGTCTGAGTCAGAGGCTGTTCCCGAAGGAGCGGCAAGTTCCGTGGCTCCGCTGAGCGCCACTTTTTCGTCCTTGGCGGCAACAACCACGAAGTAGACGTTGCGCTCGTCGCGGGACACTTCCTGCAGGGCAACTTCGCTTGCCCATTCAGCCTTGAAGGCCTTGAGCGGGCAGGAGAAGAATCTTACCGTATATCCGAGCTGGGAAAGCCCGTCGAGGGAAGCCTTGTCGAACTTTCCCCAGGGCAGGCGCTGAGCCTTTTCCTTTTCCTGGTCAGAGAGCTTCTGGCCGAGGGAGTCTAGGAGCCCGCGCTGTTCCAGGGCGAGCCCGGCAGGATTGTCGGTCTCTGCCGGAACAGGGGAGACGCCTTCGAAGGAAAGCTCCGAAAGCATTGCCATAGCCTTCTTCATCTCTTCAGCCCTCGCCAGCATCTCAGCTGAGATGCTGTCCACGGGCTTGCTGGAGCGGGTAACATCTACGACGCCAAGACCCTGGATCTTGGAGAGGAATGCTTCGGCGTCACCGGAGAGAAGCACGAAGTCGTATTTGGTCATCTTGTTGATCATGACTCCTTATCCGCCTCCTTCGCGGCTGCCTCTTCGGCTTCATGGCGCGTCTTGACGATCTTGGAGGCAGCCTTCGAGAGGTTCTCCTCGTCCTCAAGATAACGCTTGATCTTTCTGATCGCTTCCTTGTACCCCGGAATCTGTACTTTCTCGTAGAGGTTGACCTTCTGGGTCGTCTTCTTGCGCTGGAAATCCAGTATGCGGCTTGTCTCCTTGTAGACTTCCGACTCTATTCCGAGACGGGAGAGCTTCTGGAGGATGGCAACGCCGTCTGCAAACCAGGTCGGCTTGACGAATGCGTCGAAGGGCCGGATCTCGTACTTGATTTCTCCAAGGGAGGGCGTCTTCACTCCGGCGACCTTGACTGTGCGGAGCTCGACGTCCGTGATGGAGACGAGACCGGGATCGAATTCGTTCCAGAGTGCTGACAGGTAGTCATATCTTCCCATCTCCTGCTCCAGCTCCTCTTCGATCTTCTTCGACCGCTCCTTCGCCTTGCGGACTTCGAGACGCAGAGCGCTCTCCTTGTTCTGGAGGGTGGGCAGTGCGTTCTCCCTGATCTTCAGCTGCTTGTCCAGGGTGTTGAGCGATGTCTTGTTGTATTGGAACTTTATAGGCATGTCGTTCTGTTATTCCTTGCCTTTCCAGTATTTGTCGATGAATTTCTGCTTGATTCCGGTCTCCGCCTTCGAGAAGTACTTCCCGAACAGCTCCCATGCGGTGTCGAGCATCTCGTCGATGGAGATGTTGACGTCGATCGAAAGCAGACGGGTCACATACTCCTTCGCGAACGCGAGGCAGCGGCGGTCATAGTCGGACAGGTCGAATCCATTCTCAAGCTTTGTCTTGGCGTTCTGCGCGTCGGCGTAGAGACGGACGCCTGCGTTCATGACCTGGCTGTGGTCCTCGCGGGTTTCCTTCCCCTGAGCGTGCTGCTTCAGTCGGGAGAGGGAACGGAACGGGTCGATGATGACCTTTCCGGTATCTGCATCCTGACGGAGGAAGAGCTGGCCCTCGGTGATATATCCCGTGTTGTCAGGGATGGCGTGGGTGATGTCTCCGTCGTTCAGGGTTGTCACGGCGATGATGGTGATGGAACCTCCGGTCGGCAGCTGCACAGCCTTCTCGTAGATCTTCGCAAGGTCCGAGTAGAGGGATCCCGGCATGGAGTCCTTCGAAGGAATCTGGTCCATACGGTTGCTGACGATTTCGAGGGCATCGCAGTACAGGGTCATATCTGTCAGCAGGACAAGCACTTTCTCGTTCTTGTCGACAGCGAAGTACTCGGCTGCCGTCAGCGCGGTGTCGGGGACAAGAAGCCTCTCTACAGGAGGTTCCTCTGTCGTGTTCACGAAGCTGATGATCTTGTCGAGCGCTCCTGCCTGCTCGAAGGAGTGGCGGAAGAAGAGGTAGTCATCGTTCGACAGACCCATGCCGCCGAGGATGATCTTGTCGACGTCTGCACGCAGCGCAACGTCTGCCATAACCTGGTTGTAGGGCTGGTCCGGGTCGGCGAAGAACGGAATCTTCTGCCCTGAGACGATGGTATTGTTCAGGTCGATGCCCGCGATACCGGTCGGGATCAGGTGGGAAGGCTGCTCACGCTTGTAAGGGTTCACGGATGGACCTCCGATCTCTCGCTCTTCTCCCTCGATCTCGGGGCCGCCGTCGATCGGCTGCCCGTAGGCGTTGAAGAATCGTCCGGAAAGCTGGTCGCTTACCTTGATTGTCGGAGGGTTGCCGGTGAAGATGACTTCCGCGTTGGTCGGGATGCCTTCGGTGCCCGAGAACACCTGCAGGGTGACAGTGTCTCCCTTCGTGCGCACGACCTGGGCAAGGCGCCCGTCCACTACGGCAAGCTCGTCGTTGGTCACTCCCTTGGCCTTCAGCGAAACCGTGGCCTTTGTGATTGCCTCCAGTTTCGTATATACTTTCTGATATGCTTTATTCGCCATTTTCGCTTAGCAGTTTATTGAGTTCGGCATGATACTTCTCGAATTCTTCACTCTTGAACTTGCTGTAGTTCATCTGGCGGAGAATGTTGATCATGTCCTGGAAATAGGTGCGGCACTGCTCGAAATCTTCGAACGTGAACTCCCTGGCGCAGATGCCGAGGAGAAGGTCGAGCATGAATTTCTGCCTGTCCATAGGCGTCATGCTGTCGACAGGGTCGAACGCATCCTGCTGGAGGAACGCGAAATCGAGTAGCTCGGACTTCCAGAACGTCTCATGGTAGCTTACCGGAACGCCATCGTCTCCGAGGATGTTGATCTGCTCGCTGGCCTCATGTCCCCTGCGGACGATGTTCTTTGCCTCAGCGATCTTCCCTACCCATCCTTTCTCGACGTATTTGTCGAGATAGCCGGCAATTTCGGGATATTCGAGGTATTTCGAATAGGACTCTGTCGGGTTCACGGCAGGGTAGCGCTTCTGGTCGGCGCGGGCCTGCTCGAGGGCGTAGAAGCAACGCGCGGTCTTCTTAGTGGATTCCGTGACGGGCTCCTTGAGGTTACCTCCGGCAGGGGATACTGTTCCGATGAAGGTTACGGCTCCGCGTTTTCCGTTGTTGAGGATCACCATTCCTGCGCGGGCGTAGAAGCTGGAGATGATTGCGGAAAGGTCGACCGGGAAGGCATCCTGACCGGGAAGCTCCTCCATACGGTTGGACATTTCCCTCAGGGCCTGTGCCCAGCGGGATGTCGAGTCGGCCAGCAGCAGGCACCTCAGTCCCATTGCCCTGTAGTATTCGCAGATGGTCATGGCCGTGTAGACAGATGCTTCACGCGCTGCCACAGGCATGTTCGAAGTGTTGCAGATGATTGTGGTCCTGTCCATCAGAGGATGCCCCGTGTGCGGGTCCTTCAGGAGAGGGAACTCCGTGAAGATCTCCACAACCTCGTTCGCACGCTCTCCGCAGGCTGCCATCACGATGACGTCGGCTTCGCTCTGCTGGGCGATCGCATGCTGGAGCACCGTCTTTCCGCTTCCGAAAGGTCCCGGGATGAATCCAGTTCCGCCCTCGGCAATGGGGTCGAATGAGTCGATGACGCGGACTCCGGTCTCCATGATCTTGTCGGGCCTCGGCTTTTCCCTGTAGGCCCTGATCGGCATCTTGACAGGCCACTTCTGGGTCATCGTGACCTTGACATCCTCTCCGGCTTCATCCGTGAGGACTGCCATGGTGTCTTCAATGGTATACTGCCCGGCGGGCGCTACACTCTTGACGGTGTAGGCTCCCTTGAAGCTGAAGGGTACCATGATCTTGTGGGGCAGCCAGCCTTCGGTCACTTCGCCGAGCCAGTCTGCAGCCTCGACCTTATCGCCGGGCTTTGCAATGGGCTTGAAATCCCATTTCTTTGTCTTGTCCAGAGGCTCTGTGGTCTCGCCTCTGCGGAGGAAAATGTCCTCCATGGCAGCAAGGTTGTTCTGGAGTCCGTCGTAGACGCTTGAAAGAAGCCCTGGCCCGAGCGTGATCTCGAGCATCTTTCCTTCGAATTCCACCTTGGCTCCGTTGCCCAGTCCTCGGGTGCTCTCGAATACCTGGACCTGAGCCAGGTCTCCGGTGACCTTGATGACTTCCGCCATGAGGCGTACGCCTCCGATAGTGATGTAGCAGATCTCATTCTCGGCAACCGGACCGTCTATCTTGACGGTTACCAGGTTCGAGACGATACCCACTACGGTTCCTGTGGATTTGGTCATATCTTGTTATTGTTTTTCTTCGTATTGTACTCCCTTGTAGGTGCCGCGCACCTCTCCGACAAGCTTGCGGAACATCTTCTTTCCCTCTTCGGGGTCGAGCCTGAGCCAGCGGTCGATGGTGTGGAGCCTTGTCATGAAGGCAAGGATGACGTCCAGGTCGAAATAGTGGAACTGGACAAGAGCATCTGCCTTGTCCCACATCAGGTCGTCCACGGCCTTTTCCCTTCCTAGTATGTCCTCTCCGGAGAATGCCCTGGAGAATTGCGCGGATTCGTCCGGCGTGGGTTTCTCGTCACGGAAAATGTCCTGGCCCTCCGGCCTTCCGAGCCTTGCGTTCAGGTAGCGGACCTTGGCGTTGCGCAGCTTTAGGTCATAGAGGAAATATTCCCGGATAAAGCGGTTCCTCGAGGAAAGCGCCTTCTTGTAGAACTCCGGGCCCAGCTTCGAGTCGTCCCATCCATCGACGAGCAGGCCCAGGGTTGCCTGGTCGCTTCCCGACAGCTGGGAACGGGTCCATTCGAGGACCTTCCCCGAATCTATGCCTTCGTCGCTCTTCCAGTCCCTTGACAGGACGGGCAGGGAGGCGACTATGTATTCATAGTTGTCCATCTTCTGGAGGATCTATTCTCCGAAGAGGAGTTTCTTTGTCGCAGGGCGGAGATATTCTCCGATCAGTTCGCGGAACGTCTCTTCGGACAGGCTGATGTAGTAGCCGCCGTCCTTGGGACCGATGTTGAATCCGCCGCCGATTGCCTTGCTGAAGCGGGCGTCGAGGCCCTTCCCCAAAATCTTAGAGAGCTCACCATTTACGAAGGGTTCGAGCTCATTCCTGAGCGATTCCGGGAGTACGATGCTGAGGTCGGAGGATTCTTCTGCGTTGAATTTCTTCGCTACTTCCGTGATGATCTCCTTGAGATAGTCGGGGGAGGAGAGCGTTTCCTTCACGCCGGAAGTCATCTTTGCGACTACGAGCTTTTCGAGGTCATTCTTTGTAGCGGAAAGGGCCTCGCCTGCAGCCTTGCGGACGTCTGCGGCAGTCCTGCTGCGGAGGTCTTCCGCGTCTTTTTCGGCAGCGGTCTTGATGGCCTGTGCCTCTTTCTCGGCCTCTGCCTTGATCTCGGCTGCTTTCTTGCGGGCTTCTGCGAGAAGGGCTTCGCCTTCAGCCTTGCCTTTGGACAAGCCCTCGCCGTAGAGTTTGTCTGTCAGTTCCTGTAGTTTGTCCATTTATGAGGAATTTTGGTTATCCGTTTTTACGTCCTCTTTAACAAGGGTGCAAAGATACACCTTATTTCTGTAATAACAAAAAAACCGCCGGAAACTCCGGCGGTTTTTCCTTTTTTATGGTATTAATTGCTATTTCAGGAAGCTTAGCAGGATACCTGCTGCAACTGCAGATCCGATGACGCCCGCGACATTCGGTCCCATAGCGTGCATGAGAAGGTGGTTCTTCGTATCGAACTCCCTTCCGACAATCTCGGATACCCTGGCGCTGTCCGGCACGGCGGAAACTCCGGCGTTTCCGATCAGCGGGTTGACCTTGCGGTTCGGGTTCTTTATGAAGACGTTCATCAGCTTGACGAACAGGACTCCGCAGGAAGTTGCAATGACGAAGGAAAGCAGTCCGAGCACAAAGATGAGGAGTGACTTTCCGGTCAGGAACTTGTCCGCCTGGGTCGAGGCACCTACGGTCAGGCCGATGAGGGTCGTGACAACGTCTACGAGCGGACCGCTTGCGGTACGTGCGAGACGTGAGGTCACTCCGCTTTCCTTCAGCAGGTTGCCGAAGAAGAGCATACCGAGGAGGGGAAGTCCGGAGGGCACGATGAATGCCGTCGTCAGGAAACCGATAACCGGGAATATGATCTTTTCCTTCTGGGAGACCTTGCGCGGGGTCGGCATCTTGATCAGGCGCTCTTTCTTTGTCGTAAGGGCGAGCATGATAGGACGCTGGATCACGGGAACGAGGGCCATGTAGGAATATGCCGATACTGCGATGGCACCCATGAGGTCAGGTGCGAGCTGGGAAGACAGGAAGATGGCGGTAGGACCATCGGCACCACCGATGATACCGATGGCACCTGCCTCGTTCGGGGCGAAACCCATGAGAAGCGCGAGCAAGTATGCTCCGAATATACCGAACTGTGCCGCAGCACCGATGAGGATCAGCCTCGGCTGCGAGATCAGCGCGGAGAAATCCGTCATGGCACCGATTCCGAGGAAGATCAGCGGAGGGTACCAACCCTGCTTCACACCTTGGTATAGGGTGTTGAGAACGGACCCGTCTTCATAGATTCCTACGTTCAGACCGGGGAACATCGGGATGTTCCCGACGATCATGCCGAATCCGATCGGGACAAGCAGCAGAGGCTCCCATCCTTTCCAGATTGCGATAGTGATGAACCCGATGCCGATGGCGATCATTATCAGGTTGGCCCACGTCGCATTGGCGAAGCCTGTGTACTGCCAGAATTGCTGGAGGCTGCTGATGATCTGGTCCATGGAATTATGCTATGGTGACGATGTCTGCTCCTTCGAGCACTGAATCTCCTTGTCTTACGTGGATAGCGGTTACGGTTCCGTCAACCTCGGAAGGAATCTCGTTCTCCATCTTCATGGCTTCGATGACGGCGACCTTCTGGCCTTTCTTGACAGCCTGGCCTTCCTTGACGGAAACTTCTACGATTACTCCGGGAAGCGGGCTCTTTACGACTGTGCCCTTGCCTGCGGGAGCCTTTGGAGCGGCTGCAGCGGGTGCGGCAGGAGCTGCGGGTGCGGCTGCGGCCTGAGCGGGAGCGGCGGCAGGAGCTGCTGCGGGAGCATTCTCGAGTTCAACCTGATAGGATGCGCCATTGACGGTGACATCTGCGGTCTTTCCTTCTACGGAATTGATGGCAACTTCATAGTCGTTGCCGTTGATCTTGAACTTATAGGTTTTCATTGTTCGTGTATTATCTAGGTAATTGTCTGAATGAACGTGACTTGTCATCCCAGGCGGAGCTCTTGCGGCGTATAGTCAGCCTGAAGCTCTCGGCATCGTGGATGCTTTCGGTGAGGTAGAGGTTG
>CAYTXA010000087.1:0-8992 GCA_964440865.1 uncultured Muribaculaceae bacterium
AGCCCCGACGTGAACGAGAGCGATGCCCATTTCACCGTCAACGAGAATGGGGACATCCGCTTCGGGATGGGAGGAATGAAGGGGTTCGGTTCGAACATCGTCGATGCAATCATAGCCGAGAGGGCAGCGAACGGTCCGTTCGAGGACGTATGGTCATTCATGGAAAGGATGGCCGGCCTTGTCAACAGGAAGGCTCTCGAATCTCTCATCTATTCCGGCGCATTCGACTCCTTCGGTATCAAGAGGACCCAGTTCTTCACTCCCTGCGCCAGCGGCAACCTGTTCATAGACGAGCTTCTCGACTATGGAGACCGCGTCAAGGCGTCGAAAGAGGATGGAGGAATGTCCCTGTTCGGAGAAGTCGAGGAACTGAAACCCGTACGCCCGGAGGTGCCTCCGCTCATCGGAGAGGAGAACCAGATGGACCTGCTCCAGCATGAAAAGGAGCTTGTCGGGATGTACCTCTCATCACATCCTCTCGATAGGTATTCCTTTGAGCTTGAGAACTTTACCAACTGCAGCATCGGCAGTCTCAACGACCGCATCGCTGAAGACGAGAGAAAGCACACTTCGGAGAAAATCACTACTGCGGGATTCATCACGTCCTACAAGCAGATGGTATCAAAGACAGGAAGACCATGGTCCAAGACCGTGATAGAGGACTACAACGGCTCCTATGAGCTGGCCCTCTTCGGGAAGGATCATGAAGCCTTCATGCAGTACTTCCAGCAGCCAAAGACAGCCCTATGGATGGAGGGGTCGATCGAGGAAAAGTACTATGTCCGTCCCGAGGAGAGAGACCCGAAAAAGAGCGTGCCGTACACTTTCCGCCTGAAGAAAGTCATGCTTCTGGGCAATGTTACCGACCAGTTTCTCAGAGGTTTCGCCATCAACATCACTACTCCCATGCTTAACGAGGAATTCCGCCGCAGCCTGACTGAAATCATCGCCACAAACAGGGGAAGGGTTCCGCTCACGATGGTCCTTTTCGACCCGAAAACCCACTACAAGATCGAGTTTGCATCGAAGAAATACCAGGTAGCCGTCAGCAATGAGTTCATAACGAACCTACGGAATCTCGGCGTCACCTACAAGGCAATCAGGAAATAATTTCATATATTTGGGATATGGCAGAAGTAAAGACATCAAACAGAATACAGACCTCAATCCTCAACGGAGTTGAGCATAAGGCCCTCGTATGGCTGGCAGCACGACAGCCTGCATGGATGACATCGAACATCCTGACAATAATCGGAACAATCGGTTCCGTAATCATCGCGGCAGGCTATATACTTGCCAACCAGAGCCTTTGCTGGCTCTGGCTCTCGTCCCTGGGCTTTGTGATCAACTGGTACGGCGATTCCCTCGACGGGAACCTCGCCCGCTACCGCCACACTTCGCGCCCCCTGTACGGCTACTACATAGACCACAACGTGGACGTTTTCAATGAGTTCTTCATGTTCGTGGGCCTCGGGCTTTCCCCGCTCATGGACCTGAGGCTCGGCCTGCTGCTCTATGCCGGCTACCTCATGATGACGATCTATGTCTCGATCAATGCGCACCTGAAGAGCGAATTCAAGCTGACCTATGCCAAGCTCGGACCCACGGAGCTGAGGGTCATCATAATAATCCTCAACACGATCGTGTTCTTCGTCCCGTCCCTGACCGAGGCTGTATCCGAAGCCACCGCCCTCGGACAGCATTTCAATCTCAAGCCGCTGGACTTCCTCGCCCTCGTGCTCTTCGTGGGAATCATCTGCGCCTATCTCGTCAATTTCTTCAAGGATCTCGCCTATTTCGCAAAGATAGACCCGCTCACGAAGAAGCAGGACTAGTGCCATGCCGGATCTCATAGACCTCTCCCAACTGGAGAAGATCTCGCCTCTCTTCAAGACTGAAGAAGGCCAGAAACTGGGAAGAAGGCTCTACCGTCTCGCAGGGGTCGAGCGGGCAAACATTGCCTACAACAAGTACTACGAGTACCATGGTGCCGCTTTTGCGCGCAAGCTCCTGGAAGACATAGGCGTACGCTACAAGGTCAGCGGACTGGATGTGCTGGACTCTCTCAGGGACAGCTCTTTCATCACGATCAGCAACCATGCCTACGGAGGGCTGGACGGGGTCATGCTCATAGATCTCGTCGCAAGCCGTTTCCCGGATTTCAAGGTAATGGTCAACAAGTTCCTGACCCTGGTCAAGCCTCTGGACGAGAATTTCATCTCTGTGATCCCGCGTACGGAAGATACGGACAGGATCATGACGCAAAGCCTCACCGGAGTGAGAGAGGCCCTGGCACAGATCCATGACAAGAAGCCGCTCGGATTTTTCCCTGCCGGAGCAGTTTCCAACCTGCATCTGCGGGACTGGTTCTTCCCATGGACAAGCAGCTCGGAGGTGAAAAGGACAACTGCCTACAGCCAGCAGGTGCGTGCCATATACGACCGCCCCTGGCAGGAATCTGTCATACGCATAATCAAGAAGGCGAGAGTTCCCATAATCCCCATCCGCTTCTTCGACCGGAACTCGATGTACTTCTACATGCTCGGGAAGATCAACTGGAGGGTCCGGGCGATCCAGCTTCCGCGCGAGGTCTTCAACAAGGGCGGCAAGAACATCCGCATTGCAATAGGTAAGCCGATAACTCCCCAGGAACAGTGAAAGTACACGTCGATGGACGAGTTCGGACGCTTCCTCAGAAGTTCCGTGTACGAAATTCCCCTTCCGGAGTCCTATACAGTCGTCGGCTAAGCATTATTGCTCTTCCTCAGGCCATCCCTGGGCCTTCAGGGGCAATTCCGCGCCGTCAGGGGTCACCAGTACCGTTCCGGCATCAGGCATCGCCAGATGGCCGATTATGTCGAATGTCTGGAAATCTCTACGGAAAGATTCCGCCTTCAGTATCGGAATCGTGAATAGCAGCCTGTAGTCCTCGCCTCCGTTCATCGCGGCGGAAACAGGGTCGATGCCGAGCTTCTTGGCGACCTCGAAGCTCTGTCCCTCGAAGGGAATCCTGTCCGTATAGATCTTGGCTCCGAGTCCGGTGTCGCGGGACAGCCTCTTCAGTGCGTCAGAAAGGCCCCTGTCGACGAGATATCCTGCCGATGGCACATACTCATCCTTTTCCATGTTTGAGACCGTGTACGGGCTTATTTCGGGCTTCAGATAGGCACCGACCAGCATTTTGTACTTGCCAAGGTCAGGCTGGGTGCCGTCCTGCTCGAATGTTTTCTCCGCGAGCCTCAGGAGCTGCATCCCGAAGAAAGCCCCGCCCACGTTGCCGGAAAGGCAGATCAGGTCCTTGCTTTTTGGCCTGGGGCGGCGTTTTCCCTGCAGGAGAGACTGCTCGCCGCTGGCGGAAACACTGATGGACAGGCCGTTCCGGGAAGGCATCAGGTCCAGGCTCACGTCCGAGTATCCATGCTCCGATGCCGCGGAAACCATTCCTCCCCAGAGCTCCTTCGTCTGTTCGAAGTCCAGCTTGGCGGAGAGCCCGATCCGGACCGAGAGCACGCGAGGGTGGAAGAAGGAAGCGTAGACATCGCCGGTTACGGCAGTCACGCACTTGTAGCCGAGATGCTTGAGGGGGAAATAGACAAGGTTGAAGTCTATCCCTTCGAGAAACATCCTGGAGAATGAGCAGACGCTTGCCTGTCCGCTGGTTTCGAATATGTTCTTGCCGGAAGACTTATAAGGCGTCCCTTCGAAGAGACGCCTTATAGCTTCAATACGGCCTATGTCAGCAAAGCTTTCTTCAGCCATTACTTAGAATTTATTTTGTCTTGGGTGCAAGTTCTCCCTTCGGGGTAAGACGGACCATTACACAGGCGTGGCCGGGAATTGTGGCCTTGAGGCGATCCTCGCTTGTGCCGATGTTCTCGTGCTTCCAGAGGTCGCGTACCGTGTACTCGTACTTCTTGAAGTTGATGTCACGGGCGAAATACATCGTCTGGTCATGCCAGTTGTAGTCGAGATTCCACTCGGAAGTGCCCCTGTTGAGGAAGCATACTGCTATCTCCTTGCCGGAGAGAGGCTTGGCCCAGATTTCACGGTCACCCATCTTCATGAAGCGGATACCCTGCTGTCCGAGGCTGTCCTGATCCACGGCGATGACTTCCTTGTTTGTCAGGATCTGGAGGGTCTCATAGTCCATGCTGCGGAGGTCGTTGCCGCTCATGAGCGGGGCAGCGAGCATGCTCCACATGGAGAAATGGGCCACGTTCTCGTCGTGGGTGAGTTCGCCGTTTCCGACCTCGAGCATCTCGGCGTCGTTCCAGTGGCCGGGTCCGGCATAGGGATAGAGGTCTGCGTCAGCGTCGATGCACTGCAGGACACCTACTCCGCCCCAGTCGAAGGAGCAGTCGAAGCAGGCACGGATATCGGGAGTAACTCTCCAGAGATGGCCGATGCCCTTGGCCCACTCCCATGCCTTGTTCTCGCCCCACTCGCAGATGCTGAAGACGATAGGACGGCCAGCGGCCTTGAGAGCCTCGGACATGGTCCTGTAGGCAGCCTCAGCGTTCTGTCCGTCGTTGGAGCACCAGTCGAATTTCAGGTAGTCGACGCCCCACTTTGCGTAGGTGCGTGCGTCCTGGTACTGATAGCCCTTGCTGCCGGGACGGCCCTGGCAGGTCAGGGAGCCGGCGCAGGAATAGAGACCGAATTTCAGGCCGAGGCTATGGACGTAGTCGGCAAGAGCCTTCATCCCGTGGGGGAAGCGCTCGGGATCGGGCACGATGTTGCCGTCGGCATCCCTGTCGACCTGCCAGCAGTCATCGATCACGATGTACTGGTAGCCGGCATCACGCATTCCGCTGGAGACCATGGCGTCTGCCATTTCCTTGATCATGTCTTCGCTCACGTTGCAGCCGAACTTGTTCCAGCTGTTCCATCCCATAGGGGGAGTGGGAGCGATTGCAGCCCATGCAGAATCAGTCAGGGCCACAGGTTTTTCGGAAACCTTGGCTTTCTCCTTCTTGTCCTTGGCCATCATGGTGCCCGGGATGAGCATCATCGCTATGGCCGCGAGAGCAAATAATTTTTTCATTTTGTAATGTGTTATTATTTAATTAATTAGGGAAGTGGTGTCTATTTAGGGTTACAGGTTGCGGAGAAGGTTGGCCATGCTGGTCTTAGCGAGGATCATGTCATGGAGCTCAGCGATGGGAACTCTCTTCTGCTCCATGGTGTCGCGCTCGCGCACGGTCACCGTGTTGTCCTCGAGGGACTGGGTATCTACTGTCACGCAGAACGGGGTTCCGACCGCGTCCTGACGGCGGTAACGCTTTCCGATGCTGTCCTTCTCGTCATACTGGTACTTGATGTCGTACTTGAGCTGGTCCACTACCTTCTGGGCAAGTTCAGGCATACCGTCTTTCTTCACGAGGGGAAGGACTGCAACCTTGACAGGCGCAAGTGCGGGAGGAATGCTGAGCACGACGCGGGAATCTCCGCCTTCGAGGGCTTCCTCCTTGTAGGCATGGGACAGGACAGCGAGGAACATGCGGTCTACGCCGATGGATGTTTCCACGCAGTAGGGAACGTAGCTCTCCCCGAGTTCGGGGTCGAAGTACTGGATCTTCTTGCCGGAAAGCTTCTGGTGGTTGGACAGGTCATAGTCTGTCCTCGAATGGATGCCTTCGAGCTCCTTGAATCCGAACGGATACTTGAACTCGATGTCGGTCGCGGCATTTGCATAGTGGGCGAGCTTCTCGTGGTCATGGAAGCGGTAGTTCTCGGCTCCCATTCCGAGGTTCTCATGCCACTTCAGGCGGGTTTCCTTCCACTTCTTAAACCACTCCATCTCGGTTCCAGGGCGTACGAAGAATTCCATCTCCATCTGCTCGAACTCCCTCATCCTGAAGATGAACTGGCGGGCAACGATCTCATTGCGGAATGCCTTTCCGATCTGGGCGATTCCGAAGGGGATCTTCATGCGGCCGGTCTTCTGTACGTTGAGGTACTCCAGGAAGATGCCCTGGGCAGTCTCGGGGCGAAGGTAAAGCTTGTCATCGGAGCTGCCGGTATTGCTGATGCTGGTGCTGAACATGAGGTTGAACTGCCTTACGTCAGTCCAGTTCTTGGTTCCGGAAATCGGGTCCACGATGTCGCAGTCGAGGATGATCTGCTTGTAGGCAGCGAGGTCATTTGCGTCCTCGGCAGCCTTGTAGCGGGCGTGGATCTCGTCATATTTCTTCTTCTCGCGAAGCACGTTGGGGTTTGTCGCGCGGAACTGCTCCTCGTTGAAGGCGTCTCCGAAACGCTTGCGTCCCTTAGCGACTTCCTTCTCGATCTTCTCCTCGATCTTTCCGAGATAGTCCTCGATCAGGTTGTCCGCACGGTAGCGCTTCTTGGAATCCCTGTTGTCGATCAGAGGATCATTGAAGGCTGCCACATGGCCCGATGCAACCCATGTCTTGGGGTGCATGAAAACGCAAGAATCTATTCCGACGACGTTCTCGTTGAGACGAGTCATCGCTTCCCACCAGTATGCCTTGATATTGTTCTTCAGCTCAACTCCCATGGGGCCGTAATCGTATACGGCAGCCAGGCCATCATAGATTTCGCTCGAAGGGAATATGAATCCATATTCCTTGCAGTGAGCAACCAACGTCTTGAAAAGTTCATCCTGTGTCATGATGTCTTGTTTCTATTGTTTTGAAGTGTAAATATACAACTAACAATTCTAAATTCCTGTTATCCAAGGAAAAATCTGCTTCATCCGATTGGATGCTATCTGCCGCAGGGGAATGAGCACGAAATCTCTCTCCGGGGCAAGCCGATGAGGAACACACAGTTCCTTCGTTTCAATATGATAGCCTCCGTAGAGGATGATGTCAACGTCGATGGGCCTGTTGTGGTAGACCCTGTCTCCGTCCGCACCATATTCTTCCTTGTCTTTCCTTCCGAGCTGATGCTCAGTCTGTTTGCAATAGCGGAGCACGCCAAGGCAGTAGAGGGCTGGGTCCTGGCCTGCATCCGGTATGTCGTACGAAACCACGCAGTTGAAGAACCTGTTCCCGTCGAAGTGCCATGCCTGCGTTTCTATAATTTCCGAAATCGCACTGTGGCGCACCCCAAGGAAACCGTCCATCAAGGCTACAGCCCGGCGGATATTCTCCGCCCTGTCGCCTTCATTGCTTCCAAACCCGAGGTACAGCTCTGTACGCTTCATTTCCCTAGTCAAGTCCCAGGTCCACTTTCGCCTCATCTGAGAGCATGCTCTGGTCCCAGACAGGCTCGAACACGAGGTTCACGGCGCAGGACTTGATCCCAGGGACATCCACGACAGCCTTGTGCACCTGCTCGAGCACATCGTCCGCCATCGGGCAGTTCGGCGCAGTGAATGTCATGTCTATGCTGACGTTGTGGTCCTTGTCTATGTAAAGTTCATATATAAGACCGAGATCGTAGATGTTGACCGGAATCTCAGGGTCATAAACCTGCTTGAGAGCCATGACTACGTCCGAGTAGAGAGGAGCAAGTGCAGCTGCATCCTCCGCAGACAGAACCTCCCTCTTCTTTTCCTCCGGCTTGTTCTCCGGCGTCACATTATTCTCCTTTTCCATTCTTCTTGTCTACCAGCTCCTTGGCTGTCTTTCTGATTGTTGTGATCATTGATACCAGGCCGTTGGCCCTTGTCGGGGAGAGGTTCTCCTTCAGGCCGATCTTATCGATGAACGAGAAATCGTCGCCCGAAATTTCCTCCGGTGTACGTCCGGAATAGACGCTGACCAGAAGGGAAATTATCCCCTTCGTGATTATGGCATCGCTGTCTGCCGTAAAGAAAATGCGTCCGTCTTCGACCTTGTAGTCGAGCCATACACGGGACTGGCAACCATGGATCAGCCTGTCGTCGGTTTTCGCAGAATCCGGATATGGGTTCAGGTTCTTTCCCAGGTCTATCAGGTATTCATATTTGTCCATCCAGTCATCGAACATCGAGAAATTGTCGATGACCTCCTGCTTTGTCTCTTCGAGTGTCTTGTCTGGAATTTTCATACTCTACGCAAGCATTTTTATTGCCTTGTCGAGGCTGCTGATGAAATACTCCGCTTCTTCCATAGTATTGTAGGGCATGAGTGATGCACGCAGCATTCCTGTGACCCCATAACGGTCCATGATTGGCTCGGCGCACATCTGTCCGGACCTCAACGCTATTCCCATCTTGTCAAGGATGAGAGCCAGATCCTCATGGTGTGCTCCCTTGACCGTGAAAGAGAACAGGGAAATCTTCTCGTCGGATGTTCCTCGTGGAACACCGAAAAGCTTTACCCTCGGGTCGGAAGTCAGTTTGTCAAGCAAATACTGTTTCACAGCCTCTTCGCTCTCAATAAGTTCCTTGTCATTCCTTGCAAATTCGGCAAGCATCAGGGCATCAGCAATTGTAGGTGTTGCATTGATGTTCTGAGTGCCGGCTTCGAACTTCTCGGGAAGGGGAGCGAATGTCGTCCCGCTGAACTTGACATGATCAATCATCTCCCCGCCACCGAGGAATGGAGGCATCTGCTCAAGCCATTTCTTTTTCCCATAAAGGACACCTGTCCCGGAAGCGGCAAAAACTTTATGTCCGGAAAAAGCGTAAAAGTCTACATCGCTTTTCTGTACGTCAAGTCCTTGATGCACAACGCCTTGCGCGCCATCGACAAGAACCGGAACCCCGTGAGAATGCGCAATTCGGACAATCTCGCCCAGGGGATTGACCAAACCGAGAACGTTGGAGACTTGAGTAATTGCCAGAATCTTAGTCTTCGCAGTGATCAGAGTTTCCAGTTCCGAAATCTCAAGATGTCCAGAATCATCAACCGGAAGAACCTTCAGGGAAGCACCAGTCCTCTTGCACAAGAGCTGCCAGGGAACAATGTTCGAATGATGCTCAGCTTCCGACACAACTATTTCATCGCCACGCTTCACGAATGCCTCCCCAAAGGAATAGGCGACAAGATTGATGGAACCGGTAGTACCGGATGTGAAAATTTTCTCAGCCCGGTCCTCA
>CAYTXA010000088.1:0-6942 GCA_964440865.1 uncultured Muribaculaceae bacterium
TTCGGTCCCCGGACGTCAGAGATGATGTCCGGGGATTTTTTTTTGTATATTTGCCGCACAACAATCTCTATTATATGGTCCAGGAAGAAAAAAAGACGAAGATCATCTGCTCTATCTCTGATCTTCATTGTGATCCGGATTTCATCCGCCAGCTCTATGTAAACGGCATGAACATAGTTCGCATCAATTCTGCACATGCCTCGATAGACAGCGCCAGGCAGATCGTGAGAAATGTCCGCGCAGTAAGCGACAGAATTGGCATCCTTATCGACACAAAAGGCCCGGAAGTACGCCTTACCCCGATGTCGGACGAAAAGGGCTTTGTGGCCCATGCCGGAGACCGTATCGAGATCCACGATGATCCTTCCTGCTTCAGCAGCCCTACAGTACTCTATACGACCCACCTACACCTTGTCGCCGATGTACCTGTAGGCGCGAGGATCCTGATTGACGACGGACTCGTGGAAATGAGAGTCGTGGACAAGGACTCTTCCCGCCTCGTCTGCGAAGTCGAGAACGATGGCACCGTCAAGGGACGCAAGAGCGTCAATATCCCAAACGTACATCTTTCCCTTCCGGCTCTTACGGAGAAGGACCGTCATTTCCTCGAATGGGCGATCGAAGAAGACATTGACTTCGTAGCGCACTCGTTCGTCCGCGGGAAGGGAGACCTCATGGAAATCCACCGCGTTCTCGACGAACATGACAGCCACCTCAAGATCATCTCTAAGATCGAGAACCAGTCCGGAGTCGACAACATCGACGACATCCTGACCTATTCATATGGAGTCATGGTCGCCCGCGGCGACCTCGGAGTAGAAATTCCGGCAGAGGAGATACCGCTTGTCCAGCGGACCCTGATCCAGCGTTGCCGCGACCGCAAGAAACCAGTCATTGTGGCCACCCAGATGCTCCAGAGCATGATCTCCAATCCACGCCCGACCCGTGCGGAAGTGACAGACGTCGCAAATGCAATCTTTGAGAGTGCAGATGCCGTTATGCTGAGCGGCGAGACGGCAGAGGGCAAATATCCCGTGGAGGCTGTGAAGGCGATGACCAAGATCGCGGAAACCAACGAGAAACCTCTGCCGATCCACATGGAACTGAACATGGCCCATGTCGTGAAACCGATTGCAGCTGTCCTCGCGCGTTCGGCAGTTGCTGCGACATCGGAGCTGCCCGTCAAGGCCATAATTCTCGACACCACCACCGGACGCACCGCGAGGTACCTGTCCGAATACCGCCCGAAAGTTCCGATCTACGCAATGTGCTACAATCCATACACCATGCGCGAACTTGCGATGATGTATGACGTGTATCCGTATCCGTTCAGCCACGTGGACTCGAAGGAGGAGTTCGCGCAGACTGCCCTGAAGACGCTGTTCGAGGAGGGGAAACTCCGCCACGGCGACCTTGTAGGCTTCATCGGTGGCGATTTCCGGTCGTACCCGGCTGGGAGCGAGCCCTCTGCAACCTACATGGAGCTCCGCTACGTCTAGAAATTATTCTCCGAATACGAGGGCGAAGTCTTTCGCTATGGCAGCTGAAGCTGCGGGCGAGGGGACAAAATCCCAGTGGCCCAGAACGGACTCATCCGCGATCCTGGCGGGATCAATGACTACGTTCTTCTTCAAGTAGTCGTAGAGCAGTTCCCTGATCTCAGGATATCTTGCCACGATTCTGGGTTCGATATCCTTTATTCCGGCGCCTTCAGGAATGATGGCTCCTCCGCCGCTGGCACGGTATGATGTCAATGCGACGTTGTACTCCTTGTCGAGCGAAAATGCCTCCCCATCAGCCAGGGTGGTGATATTGACACGCTCTCCGTAGGGCTTTGTCACATCCACGGTGTAGTTTATTCCGGCTGCAGAGTCGAAATTGTACGTCCTGCCGGTGAACGACCACCCTTTCTGCTGGTTGCGCGGATCGTCATACGGCTGTATCTTCAGCACATGTCCCTTCCCGGGGACGGCTACGGTATTGATCCACCCCTCGTAGGAATACTCTAGCGCATTCTTTATCTCCTGACCGGTCATCCTTGCGATATAGAGCTGATTCTCAAAAGGATAGATAGTGAAGAGGTCATTGTAGACTATCCTTCCTGCCGGAATGGTCTTGTCGTAGGTGAGAGGAGCGGCGAAGGAAATCTGTGCCTCCGGGCAGCTCAGCTCCAGAGTATGGATGAGGTTGATGTACGGGCACATTCCCTTGATCGGCTCATTGGTGGCAAGGTCGCAGCGCAGCTCGCCCATATCCATGAGGGTGAACGCCTTGACTGCTTCATAGTCGGGGCGGAACGTCTTTGCCATCTCAGGGTCGGCATCATGCACGCCGACAGGAATCAGCCGGACGTCGTTGCTCTTCGACACGACCTTTCCGCCATTGACCGTGACGGAGAGCGTCCCGAGAGCGACGAATCGGGAATGCGAGCCGGAATTCAGCAGCGCGATGGAATCTGTCTTTTCGACGCGGGGTTTATGGTCATGTCCGCAGACGACGAAATCGACACCCCGGAGCGACTTGAAGAGGTCGGCGGCCTGGGCCTCGAGGATGGAACCGTCTCCGTTTCCATATCCGGTGTGGGCCACAACTATCACGACATCAGGCTTTTCCTTTGCCCTTACCATGTCAACGTCCTCCTGCACGAGGGGTATTAGACTTTTGAACTCCATGCCGCTCCAGAGCTTCTCCGGAAGCCAGGTCTTGATGGCGGCGTTGTTGTAGCCCAGGACGGCAACGCGGAGCCCCGACCTTTCGAACATCTTGAAGTAGGGGAAATACCTGCTTCCGTCAGGGCGGAATGCATTCCCGCTGAGAACTGCTATCCCTCTGTCCTGCAGCTCCTTGGTGACCCTGTCATAGACAGGATGGCCTGTCTCGATGTCGTGGTTTCCAAGCGCGATGGCGTCATAGCCCATGTAATCCACGAGACGGGAGAAAAGATGGACAGAGCTCGTGTCTATGTAGTTGTAGTAGTATGCCGCATTGTCTCCCTGGAGGCAGTCGCCGGCATCGACCAGCAGCACGTTTTCCGCTCCGTCAGCCTTCCTGACACTGTCCACCTTGGAATAGATTCCCATTATGGATTTTCTGACATTCCCGTCAGTGTAGGTCGAATCGAACCATGTTCCATGGATATCGTCCGTAGTCATCAGGCGGAGTGTGTGGACTCCATCTTTCGGGCCGCTGCTACATGCGACGGCTGCGAGCATGGCGAGAAGTGTCGCCGTTTTTCTCAGTGATACCATTCAGATCAAACAATAAGCTTATCCTCTGTCTCCATCCCTGGAACGCAAATCCGTCGCCACCGTCTGCAAAGTGGAGGTAGGCGGAAAGTCGCACTCCAAGTATTCCGGAGATATTCTTCGTGTAGTAGATTTCAAGCCTGTCCGCGGCGCCGCCCCTGTCCCAGGCTCCGCTTTTATGGACCCTGTAGAATGGAGACCCATAGTAGAGCAGGCTGCCGTACTTGTTGCCTCCGTCGTCGATGTCGTCGTAGAGAGGCATCAGGGAAGTGCCGTAGTAAAAGCGGTTGTCGATCCCGATGTTCCATTTCATGGCGGAGACCGTCAGCATTCCCCCGCGCGGAATCATGACGTCGTCCGAATGGATCCTGTCGTTCTGGTAGCCCGTGACGAAGGCAGTGGTGACGTCAGCCTTCTGCAGCCATGAGATCGGGACATGGATCCTGACGAATGGTTCCGCGAGGATGTTGTCGACGACGCCCCTGTACTCCGCAGTGTTGGCAAAATGGTAGATGTTTGCCGCCCATCCGGCTGACAGCCAGGAAGTTATATCTGTGTTTCCATATGAGAACACCATGAACCTTTCCCTGCGGAGATGCCCGATCTTCCCCGGCCAGTCGAATCCCACCTCGTAGTAGGAACGTGGCCGCCGCCATTGCAGGAGAAGACCCTCGATGTTGTTGTCGTAGAAACGGAGCGAGTCGCTTATGAATTCGTCGCCGTATTCTCCCTTTGCCAGGGATCTGGGGAATATGCCGGCCCGGCCTTCGAAAATGTTCCGCCGGTCGGCGTAGCGGATAGAGTATGAAAAGGTGATTTCCCGGAAGAGGTCGGTGTTCTCGAGACTCCCATCGCCATCTCCCACCGGATTGTCCCCGAAGTCCTTCATGATGTCGACCCCGAGCATGAGTCTGTGGCTCAGGCACTTGCCGTCCCTAAGCAGAATTCCGGCGGAAGGGGAGAGACGCGCCGCGTTTATGGTCATGGAATGGGAGAAGGCGTTGCCTCCCGTGTCGAACTCGCGGTTATCGAAGTCATATTCGAATCCTGCGTCCCAGATGAACTCAGGCCTGGGATTCCGGTCCCTGAACTGGGCTGATGCCGGTATGGCAAGAATGACTGAAAGTATGAGAACGGCCAACCTTTTCATTCTGCAAAAATACGTAATTTTGCGAAGAATAATCATCGCAGGGAGGTCTGTCATGCTGAAACTTACAACGCCCGTCGAATGCGGAAGGAGCAATATCGGACTGTCTTACGGGAACAGGATCATGGTTCTCGGAAGCTGTTTTGCCGACGAAATCGGATCGAGAATGGAACATGCTGCGTTCCAGGCTGATGTGAATCCCTTCGGCACGCTCTACACTCCTGTCTCCAACGCTCTGAGCCTTTGCCGCCTCGCCTCGGGAAACCCTTTCGGGGAGGACGAGTGCACCGAGATGGGCGCCGGAGCGGGACTTGTCTGTTCATGGAGCCACCACACATCGTTCGCGCGTCCCACGTCGGCGGAATTCCTTGGCGTCGCCAACAAGTCGCTTGCGGAGGCATCTGCCTTCTTCAAGACATGCGACAGGGTCATACTGACATTCGGAACTTCATGGTGTTTCCGCCTGAATGCTACCGGCCAGACCGTCTCCAACTGCCTCAAGCGCCCCGCTGCTGAATTCACTCGCTATTTCCTTCCTCTGGAGCAAGAAGAACGGATCATCGCAGACATGGTAAGAAAATATCCCGACAAGAAATTCATCCTGACTGTAAGCCCGGTGAGGCACATGGCTGACGGAGCCCATGGCAACGCGCTCAGCAAGAGCCAGCTGCTGCTTGCGGCGGAATCCGTCTGCCGTGCTTTCCCTGACAGGGCGGAGTACTTCCCGGCATATGAAATCATGACTGACGAGCTGCGCGGCTACCGGTTCTATGCCGAGGACATGGTCCATCCGACCCCGCAGGCTGCCGGCTATATCTGGGAAAGGTTCGCAGATTGGGCTCTTCCGGAAGGGGAGAGAACGAGATTGGCCGATGCCGAGAGGGCTTGGCGCCGCTCCCAGCATCGGCCGATGCATTGAATTTCCCCTGATACTAGATCAGTATGTACCTGAGGATGAATAGGATAGCGAGAACCCAGAGCACAACGCTGATCTTCCTGAACTTGCCTGTGCAGGCATTGAGGACAACGTAGCTGATCATTCCGAGCATGATTCCGTCGGAAATGCTGTAGCACAGAGGCATGAGCAGCATGGTAAGGAATGCCGGGATGGCCTCGGAGTAGTCGTTCCAGTCAATCTTCGTGACAGGCGACATCATCATCACTCCGACGATTACCAGCACGGGGCCGGTCGCGGCGGAAGGAATCGCGAGGAACAGCGGAGAGAAGAGCAGTGCAACAAGGAAGCACATAGCTATCGTGAAGGATGTCAGGCCCGTACGGCCGCCTTCAGCAACGCCGGACGCGCTCTCGATGTAGGTCGTGGTAGTGGATGTGCCGAAGCATGCTCCGGTCACTGTCGCGATGGCATCTGCCATCAGCATCTTTCCGATTCCGTCCACGTTCCCGTCCTTGTCGACCATTCCGGACTTCACGGACACTCCGACGACTGTTCCGATGGTGTCGAACATGTCGATGAAGAGGAACGTGAAGACGACGATCAGCATGTCCCAGGAAAGAATCTGGCCCCACTGGAACTTGCAGAAGATCGGAGCGATCGAGGGGGGAGTGTCGACGACACCGTTGAAATGGGTTATGCCCATCGGAATTCCGATGACCGTGGTGACGAGGATGCCGAGAAGCATTCCGCCCCTTACTTTCAGAATCACCAGGATAGCCGTGAGGAAGAATCCTATCAGGGCAAGGATGGACGCCTTGCTGCCGAGATCGCCAAGGGCAACTGTCGTGGAGTCATTGGCGACAATGATTCCTGCAGACTTCAGCCCGATGAAGGCGATGTAGAGTCCGATTCCGACCCCGATCGCATTCTTGAGGCTCGCCGGGATTGCCTTGACGATCGCCTGACGAACATTGGTCAGCGTCAGGAGAATGAAGATTGTTCCCTCGATCAGGACTGCCGTGAGAGCGAATTCCCAGCTGTAGCCCATCCCGAGGCATACCGTGAATACGAAGAAAGCGTTGAGACCCATGCCTGGAGCCAGTCCGAACGGCTTCTTGGCGTAGAGGCTCATTACCAGTGTCCCGACGATGGCCGCGAGGGCCGTGGCAGTGAAGACCGCGGCTACGGGCATTCCCTGGGACGCAAGGTTGCTGAATATGCTGGGGTTCACGGCCAGGATGTAGGCCATGGTCAGGAAAGTGGTGAGACCGGCGAGGATCTCAGTCCTGACACTGTTCTTCTCCGGATTGAACCCGAATGCTTTCTGGAAGAATGGTGACATTTCCTATACCTCCCTTGCTAGAATACCCATTTTGCACCAAGGCAGGGACGGCAGAAGAAGCCCTTGCCTGTTCCGAAGTCATAGCTGAGCTCGATTTCGGTTCCTACGTTGAGATTGTCCACTCCGATGTGCTGGCCGATGTTGTACCAGACCTGAGGCTCGGAGATGAATACTACGTGGGAAACTTCTCCGCTTGTCCAGTCGCGGTAGCTGTCAGCCTCGGAATCCTTATAGTCGAAGACATTGTGGTCCTCCCACCAGAAATCGGCGAAGCCGCTGAAACGCAGGCCCTTGACGTTGAACAGGTCCT
>CAYTXA010000088.1:6965-8924 GCA_964440865.1 uncultured Muribaculaceae bacterium
GGTCAGCTGCAGCGGCAGGTCGCTCTGGGCCTTGGAACCGTCGAGAAGCTTCACGCCATGGAAATTGATATGCTTGTAGAGCACCTTGAGGTTCAGGGTGTTCCTGAAGTCGCTGGAGTGCAGGAAGTAGTCGAGTCCGCCGAGGAAGGCGTTGTTGATCGTGTAGCCGTTGTAGACACCGCCGTTGTACTCGACATGGAGCGAGAGGGGAGCGAGCTTGCTGTCCTGCCAGAAGTTCAGGCAGCGCGCAATCTCGAGGTATGTCCCGCTCGGGGCGTACTTGTGATGGTCCTCATCCTCCGAATTGTAGTCGTGGTCGATGAAGAAGAATGTGTTTCCCCAGTTGTCGTTGTAGAATCCTTCGAGGGTCGTGGTCAGATGGCCGCGGTCCTTTCCGAAATCCCAGAACATCTGCAGGTTCGTCTGTGCCTTGGCAGAGTCTACGAAGGCTGCAGCTGCCACGAGAGCGGCGACTGCGAATAAGAGTTTCTTTTGCATGAGTTTATAAGGTTAGAGTTTCAGCAATGTCGTTACGGGCACATCGGAGGGCATCTTGTCCCTTCCGGGCAGGTCCGCGAGTTCGATGATGAAATTGGCATGGATCTGCCTGGGGGAGAATTTCCTGACCAGCTCGATTGCCCCGGCAACGGTGCCTCCCGTCGCGAGCAGGTCATCGTGGATAAGGACGACGTCGTCCGGAGTTATGGCATCGGCATGGATCTCGATGCTGTCCTTCCCGTATTCCTTGTCGTAGGAGACCGAGAGAGTTTCCGCAGGGAGCTTGCCCGGCTTTCTGGCAAGCACGAAACCTGCCCCGAGCCTGTATGCAAGGGCTGCTCCGATGATGAAGCCTCTCGACTCGATGCCGACAACCTTCGTTATCCCCTTGTCCTTGTACAATTCATAGGTCATGTCCACGAGGGTGCGGAACGCCTCGGGGTCCTTCAGCAGGGTCGTGATGTCGCGGAACTGGATTCCCTTGATGGGGAAGTCCGGCACGGTGCGAAGTCTTGCAACCAGATCTTTCTTGTCCATATTGTCACTTCTTTTTGTTTTCAACTCTGTTCACCTCGAAGTCCACGGACTCGTCGCCGACCGAATTCACTCCGAATTCATAGTCCTTGCCGGGGAGTATCGCGTTGAGTACAACGCCCACGAGGGCTGCCACTGCAAGGCCGGAAAGGGAAGTGAATCCAATGGAAACTGCGTCATTTGCTCCGTACTTGATACCGATGGCGAGCACCATTATCAGGGCTGCTATCAGCACGTTGCGGGACTTCTTGAAGTCTACCTGGTTCTCGACCACGTTCCTGACGCCGACTGCCGAAATCATACCGTAGAGCACGAGCGAGACGCCTCCGATGACGGATGCTGGCATAGCGTTGATGATGGCGGAGAACTTCGGGCAGAAGGAGAATATGATGGCGAGGCAGGCGGCGATGCGGATGACACGTGGATCATAGATCTTCGTGAGGTTGAGGACACCGGTGTTCTCGCCGTAGGTCGTGTTTGCCGGGGCTCCGAAGATGGATGCTACTGCAGTTGCGAGTCCGTCGCCCAGAAGCGTGCGGTGCAGGCCCGGATCCTTCAGGTAGTTGATGCCCGTGGTGGAGGAGATCGCGCAGATGTCTCCGATATGCTCCATTATGGTCGCGAGGGATATCGGGACGATTGCGATGATGGCGGCGACGACAAGTCCCCAGTCTGGATTGGCGAATACCGCGATCGCCGTGTTCTCGAACTTCACGGGAAGCCCTACCCAGGCAGCATCCCTGACGGAGGAGAAGTCGCAAAGCCCGAAGCATGCCGCAACTACGTATGAACCAATGACTCCGATGAGGATCGGGATGATCTTGATCATGCCCTTGCCCCAGATGTTGCAGACAATTATTATCGCTATGGCAAGGAGGGCTATCCACCAGTTCGTACTGCTGTTTTGGATCGCCGACCCGGAAAGCG
>CAYTXA010000089.1:0-8912 GCA_964440865.1 uncultured Muribaculaceae bacterium
AAACGCCGCTAAATCAATTGATTATATTTTACTTTCTTTTACCTATTTTGATAGTCTAAACATTAAAGAGGAAGTGCATGATGTCGCCGTCCTCGACCACATAGTCCTTTCCCTGCGTCTGGAGCTTTCCTGCGGCACGTACCGCGGCTTCGCTTCCAAGGCTGACGAAGTCCTCGTACTTGATGACTTCTGCCCTGATGAAGCCTTTTTCGAAGTCCGTGTGGATGACTCCGGCTGCCCTGGGGGCCTTGTCCCCGGCCTTGATCGTCCAGGCACGGCACTCGTCCGGACCCGCAGTGAAGAATGTGCGCAGCCCGAGAAGCTTGTAGGCGCTCTGGATCAGCCTCACGACACCCGACTCCTTGAGCCCGAGCTCGTCGAGGAACATCTGCCTGTCGTCGTAGTCCTCGATCTCTGCGATGTCTGCCTCGGTCTTTGCTGCAATCACGAGAATCTCGGCGTCTTCGTCCTTTACAGCCTCGTGGACGGCATCTACATACTTGTTGCCCTTCGATGCAGAAGCCTCGTCCACGTTGCAGACGTAGAGCACCGGCTTGTTTGTCAGCAGGAACATGTCCTTTGCCATCGCAATCTCGTCCTCGCTTTCGAGGGCAACGCTGCGGCAGGACTTCCCCTGGCTCAGCGCGTCATGGTATTTCTGGAGCAGCGCTACCTGCTTCTTCGCGTCCTTGTCGCCGCTGATCTGTGCCTGTTTCCCGACCTTGGCGAGCCTTGCGTCTACGGTCTCCAGGTCCTTTATCTGCAGCTCGGTATCGACTACATCCTTGTCCCTTACGGGATCCACGCTTCCGTCCACGTGCACGATGTTGTCGTCGTCGAAGCAGCGGAGTACATGGAGGATGGCGTCTGTTTCGCGGATATTCGCAAGGAACTGGTTGCCAAGCCCTTCGCCCTTGCTCGCGCCCTTGACAAGACCCGCGATGTCCACGATGTCCACGGTGGCAGGGATTGTTCTCTTCGGCTTGCACATGTCTGTCAGGACCTCAAGCCTCTTGTCCGGAACATTCGTGGAACCGAGATTGGGCTCAATCGTGCAGAAAGGGAAATTTGCGCTCTGGGCCTTGCCGGAACTTATGCAATTGAAAAGTGTCGATTTGCCGACGTTCGGCAGCCCGACTATACCGCATTTCAGTGACATCTTCTACGTATTTTATTATTCTGCAAAGATACGTCAGAATTTCTTATTTTTGCAGTATGACCTTGATTCTGTCAATAGCAGGAATTCTCAACATGACCTTCGTGGACGTGCTGGACATCTTCCTCGTCGGCCTGATCATCTATCTGGTAATCAGATGGCTGAAAGACAGCGCCGCGCTGAACATCGTCCTTGCCATCCTGATGATCTATGTCCTGATGGTGGTGGTCGATGCCCTGAACATGAAGATGATGAGTCGCCTCGTGTCGACTTTCATCGATGTCGGTGTCGTGGCCCTGATTGTGATATTCCAGCCTGAAATCAGGCATTTCCTGCTGAGGATAGGGTCCGGAGAGATCGGCCGACGCGGCAACAAGTTCATCTCCAAGCTCTTCGGCGAGAAGAACCAGACGATGGACAGGAACGTCCTCAACGAGATCACGGAAGCATGCAGGGCGATGTCTGCTGACAAGACCGGGGCGCTCATCGTGATACCGCACAAGATCAACCTGAACTATATCGCCGAGACCGGCGACAGGATAGACGCCCTCGTCAACAGGAGGCTGATAATGAACATATTCTTCAAGAATTCGCCTCTCCACGACGGAGCCATGATAATCGAGAACGGACGCATAGTCGCCGCAAGGTGCACGCTCCCTATTACCCAGCGAACGGACATACCTCCCCATTATGGAATGCGCCACAAAGCAGCGTTCGGCATGACGGAGGAATCGGACGCGGACGTGGTCGTGGTTTCGGAGGAAACAGGCACGATTTCCTACTTCAAGGAGGGGAACGTGACCACAATCGGGAACATCAATGAGCTGAAGCTTCTGCTCGGCCAGCAAGACCAGAACAAGAAGAATGATGGACACTGAGTACAGGAAACTTGAGTCCAAGCTCGGATTCGACAGGATAAGGCAGGCCGTGGCGGACCGCTGCAGCACCGAATACGCCGCGAAGAGGACTGAGGAGGAAGAATTCTCGACCGATGAGACCGAAATCAGCCACCGGCTCCAGCTCGCCAGCGAAATGAAGCTGATTCTCATGTTCGAGGATCGCTTCCCCTCCGAAGGATATATAGACTGCGTCGGATTTCTCCGCATTCTCGGCAACAGTGGCTCGAACATAGACCTTCTCTCCCTGGGAAAGCTCCGTACCATGACCGAAACTCTCCGCAAGCTGTCGGCATTCTTCGCAAACATCAAGGACGGAGTCTACCCGATGATCGGGCGTATGGTCGCCGGAGTGACATTCTTCCCGGAAGTGTCCCGCAGGATAGACGTCATACTGGACAGGTACGGAAACGTCAAGGACACGGCCTCCCCCCATCTCGAGGAGATCAGGAAGTCCCTGAAAGACAAGGAAGCGGCTATTTCGCGCAAGGCAAACGCAATTCTCCGCCAGGCACAGCAGGAAGGTATAGCCGACCAGGACGCGACCGTTTCCATGCGTGACGGCAAGATGCTGATCCCGGTCGTATCGGGAAACAAGCGCAAGATCAGCGGATTCGTCTACGACCAGTCTGCATCGGGCAAGACAACCTTCATCGAACCGGCGGAAGTTGTGGACATCGAGAACGAAATCAGCGAGCTGCATTTCGAGGAAAACAGGGAAATCTCCCTGATACTCAGCAATTTCAGCGACTTCCTCCGCCCATACGTTCCTGAACTCATAGAGGGTGCCGAATGCCTGGGCGAGCTGGACTTCCTGATAGCAAAGTCGCGTACAGCCCTCGACTATATAGCCGGAATGCCTGTCATCTCCGACAACGGAGAGTTGCACCTGCGCAAGGCACGCCATCCCCTCCTCGAGAAGGCCCTTGCAAAAGAAGGAAAAGAGATAGTTCCCCTGACAATATCCCTGACTCCCGCAAAACACATCCTGCTGATCTCCGGCCCTAACGCTGGAGGCAAATCCGTATGTCTCAAGACGGTAGGCCTGCTGCAGTACATGTTCCAGTGGGGCATGCTGATCCCCACGAGCGAGACCAGCGAGATGGTCGTTTTCGACAGGATCATGGTTTCCATCGGCGACGACCAGTCCATCGACAACGACCTCAGCACCTACAGCGCCTTCCTCGGAGACATGAAGCACATGCTGGAGAAGGCTGACAGCAAGACACTTGTGCTGATAGACGAGTTCGGAAGCGGCACGGAGCCGGCAGCAGGAGGCGCAATTGCGGAAGCGATCCTCTGCGAGCTGGACAAGAGAGGCGTCTACGGAGTCATCACGACCCACTACACGAATCTCAAGCTCTACGCCTCGGCTCAGGACTGCGGAGTAATCAACGGCGCCATGCAGTTCGACGGCCAGAAGATAGAGCCGCTCTTCAAGCTGGAGATGGGCATGCCGGGCAATTCCTTCGCATTCGAGCTTGCAAGGAAGACCGGGCTACCCGAGGCAATAGTCAAGGATGCCGAAACCAGGGCGGGAGAGGAATTCGTGGGCATAGAGAGGAATCTCCGCAGGATAGCGCGAGGCCGTAGGGCCATAGACGAGCGGCTGCAGCAGATCAAGAGGACCGATGCCACGCTCGAGAACATCACGGACAAATACCAGAAGGAACTTTCCGATATACAGAAGGCCCGCCGCGAGATTCTCGACAAGGCTAACAAGGAGGCGGAGCGCATTGTCTCCGACGCCAACAAGAAGGTGGAGAACACCATACGCGAGATCCGCGAGACCCAGGCGGAAAAGGAAAAGACCCGTCAGGCAAGGCAGGAGCTCCAGAAGTTCGTAGCCGGTCTCGGAAGAGAGCAGGAACGCCGCGAACAGAACCGTCAGGATTACCTCGACCGCAAACTGGAGCAGCTCGGAAAGCGCCAGGCCAGGGACACCGCCAGGAAAGAAAGCCGCATGAGCGCCGAAGAGCGGATGGCGGCACAATCTAGGCGTGCTGAACAGGAAAGGCTTGCCAAGTTCCGCGCTGCCGCCCCGAAAATCGGAGAGAAAGTCCGCGTCAAGAGCAACGGCATGGTGGGAGAAGTGGAGAAGGTGTCTGCAAAGTCCGTCACGCTGACCATCGGCAACATCATGAGTACCATGTCCTTGGACAAGGTCGAGAGGATCACTTCGAACGAGTACAAGGCTGCTGTGAAGGAAATGCCGAAGCCGCCGACGCCCACAATCCAGAGGGATGAGGCAATATCCGCAAGGAAACTCGCCTTCCACCCTGAAATCGACGTCAGGGGCGAGAGGCTGGCAGACGCCCTCGACATCGTGACCAGGTATGTGGACGATGCCATCATGCTCGGAATGCCCTCCGTGCGCATCATCCACGGGAAAGGCACCGGAGTCCTTCGCGAGGAAATCCAGAAACTGCTCCGTACTATGCCTGGAGTGGCGTCCGTCAGGGATGAGCAGGTCCAGTACGGCGGCAGCGGAGTCACGATAGTGGAATTCGACTAGCCATGTCCCCGGAATCTGCAGACAAGAAGGGGCTTCCTGCCGGAGGATCCAGTCCGAAGGGAGCTGTCGGGCGTGCGGGAGAGGATGCCGTATGCCGGTACCTCATGGAACACGGCCACACGGTACTGGACCGCAACTGGCGCACGGGACACCTTGAAATAGACATAGTTACGCTCTTCTCCGACGGAATCCATTTCGTCGAAGTCAAGAGCCGCACTGCTCCTTCCGTAGCCCCGCCCGAAGCCAATGCCGGCCGGACAAAGATGCTCCGCATCACCAGGGCGGCAAACGCCTGGATGGCTAGACACAAGGAACTTGGAGGAAATGAAATTTTCCTCGATGTGGCCACGGTTCTTTTCGATAGGGGCATTTCAGACATAAATTATTATCCTTCTGCATATATTCCCCTGTTTTTATAGCAATCTTTTAGCACGAATTTTGCCGGTTTCATGGAAAATCGTTACATTTATTTTACGATAATAACCAATGAGCTTTTTGGAATCAACCGACAGATTCTGCGTAATACTGGCTGGCGGAGGAAATCAACTCTGGCCGATTAGCCGCAAGACACTTCCCAAGCAATTCGTGACGTTGCCTGGCGTAGGCAAGTCCATGATCAACATTACGTATGATAGGGTCAGGGGTATCGTTCCGGAGGAAAATATCCTGATAGTCGCCCCGGCAAAGTACAGCACCCTCGTCCGGGAAGCGTTTCCTTCCCTTCCGGAGAAAAATCTCCTGTTCGAACCATATGCCCGCAATACGGGACCTGCAGTGGCCTACGCGATGTATTCGATCCTGCGGCGGAATCCCGATGCTGTCATGACCGTAACTCCCTCCGACCTTTATATCAGGGACCTGGACAACTACAAGGCAACCATGGACAAGGTGTTCGGGTACGTGTCCAGACATGACGTGCTGATGACCCTTGGAGTAAAGCCGGACAGACCCTATCCCTACTACGGCTATATCCAGGTCTGGGGAGGCTCCGGAGTTGTCTCCCAGGAGGGCCCGTTCAAGGTCAAGACTTTTACTGAGAAGCCGCCGGAGAAACTTGCTGCCGTTTTCTTCAAGAGCGGAGAATTCTTCTGGAATTCCGGCATAATGGTCAGCAAAGCTTCTGTACTCAAGGAAGAAATGGAGAAGAACATGCCGCTCGTGACGGGGCTCTTCGATGGCTGGCAGGGAGCTTTGGGGACTAGTGCCGAGACGGCTTTCATCGAAAGAGCATACGGCGGCTGCGAGAAAGTGTCCATCGACAACGGCATCCTGGAGAAGACGGACAAGGCCTGGCTGTATCCGGTAGATTTCGGCTGGTACGATGTCGACAACTGGGACTCTGTCTACAGGCTGTATCCCTGGAAAGACCTCGACGGGAATCTTGCCAATCCTGAAAATACGGTACTCAGCGACACGTCGGGGAGCATAGTGATCTCGAAGGACAAGAATAAGCTCCTCGTTGTGAAGGGGTTGGAAAATTTCGTTGTCATAGACACTCCCGACGCCCTGCTTGTCTGTCCCCGGGACAAAGTCTCCGAATTTGTCTCTCCCGCATTCCTCCACTCCCACGAGTTGTCCCGCTAGAAAGTCTGGTTTCTCGTATTTTTACCCTGTCCAATTGTCCCAATAATATGCAGTTAGCGTAATTTTGGGACGAATCTACCATTTATTGGAACAATAGGAAAGTCCCTTCGGACAGAATCGTTATAGCTTTGTGATGCGATACAAATCGATAAACACACAAAGCTATGACCAATTCTATCAAAAAAACCGCCATTATCTGTGCGACCGCGTTGCTTGCAGCAATGTATCCGGGAACCCGCGAGGCAAAAGCGAATGTTCCCGAGTGGTTGCATTCAGCAGTGATGTACCAGATCTATCCTTCCTCGTTCCAGGATACGGACGGGGACGGAATCGGTGACCTGCGTGGAATCATTGAACGTCTGGATTACGTCAAATCGTTGGGAGTGAACACGATCTGGCTGAACCCAATATTCTGCTCCGAGTGGCAGGATGGCGGCTATGATGTAACTGACTATTATAAGGTAGACCCGAGGTTCGGCACAAACTCGGATCTAGTCAAGCTCGTCAAGGAGTGCCATGCACGGGGGATCAGGATTTGTCTTGACCTTGTTGCTGGACACACTAGCAACAAGCACCCCTGGTTCGTAGAGTCCTCCGAGGGAGAAGACCTGCACCACAGCGACTGGTTTATCTGGACAAACGAGAATCCCGACAAGGAGGGAGAGAGCAACATCGCTACCGGCACTACGAGGAAGTTCAGCAAATACGTTGAGGCTGATGCTCCCCGTGGCAAATACTATGTCAGGAACGCTTCGGAATTCCAGCCCGCCCTCAACTACGGCTATGCAGTCGTGGAACATCCTTGGGAGCAGCCTGTCACCGCGGAAGGTCCGCAGGCTGTCCGTCGGGAGATGTATGAAATCATGCGGTTCTGGTTCGAGAAAGGCGTCGACGGCTTCCGTGTAGACATGGCCGCAAGCCATGTCAAGAACGACCCAGGGCATAAGGAGACAATAAAATTCTGGGACGAAGTCGACGACTGGATCCGCCAGAATTATCCGGACAACATCCTCCTTGCAGAGTGGGGAGACCCCGAGCAGGCAATCAAGGATGCCAAATTCAGCATAGATTTCATGTTCCACTTCGGAGTCCCCGGCTATCCGTCTCTGTTCTTCGATCCGGCGACCCCTTATGGCCAATACGCCACCTTCAGGTCCTCTTACGAGAAGACCGGGGCTGAGGCTTACAAGGACGACTACTTCGACATCGCCGGAAAGGGCGGAATCAACGAGTTCGTCCAGAATTACACAAAGGAGTACTCTCTGACGAAGGGACACGGCTACATCGCCCTTCCTACCTGCAACCATGACTACCAGAGGCCTAACATAGATACAAGGAATACAATCGACCAGCTCAAGGTTGCCATGACCTTCTTCATGACCATGCCCGGTGTTCCGCTTCTCTACTATGGAGATGAGATAGGAATGAAGTACCTGGATCTGCCTGACAAGGAAGGAAGCGGAAACCGTGCCGGCTGCCGCACGCCCATGCAGTGGACAGCGGGCAGGAACGCCGGATTCTCCACCTGCCAGGAATCTGACCTGTATCTTCCCGAAGACACCGAAGGAGGGAAGCTGACAGTCGAAAAGCAGGAAAACGACCCCGAGTCCCTGCTCAGCTACATCAAGATGCTGCTTTCGCTGAGAACTACTTCCCCGGCTCTCGGAAATGACGGAGAATGGGAGCAGGTCAGCGACGTGAAGCATCCCTATCCGTGGGTATACAAACGCTATTCCGGAAATGACGTCTACTACGTTGTCCTGAATCCTTCCGCGAAGGCAGTCAAGGCCGAGATCCCGGCCCAGGGCTTCAAGGGGATGCAGATGGTGGTAGGAGAAAAGTCCCAGGGCAGCTACAAGTGCGGAAAGAAGTCCGACTCCATAAAGGCTGCCGGAGTTTCCGCCTTGATATTCAAAGCCATAACCAACAACTAATATACCAATAACCATGAAAACCAAACACCTGTTCCAATGCGTCGCAACAGTCGCATTGTTCCTGCTGTTTGCCCTTCCAGCCTTTTCGCAAGAGCTGACGATGAAGGGAAAAATCACTGACAACGCCGGAGAGCCGCTAGCCGGAGCCAGCGTTATGGTAAAGGGCACAACCGTCGGAACCATAACCGATCTCGACGGGAACTATGTCCTTTCAGGCCTTTCCAAGGGAGAAACCCTTGTCTATTCATTCATAGGCTTCGACGACTATGAGGTTACCGTTGAGAATGATGCAACATTGAATGTTGCCCTGAAGCAGTCGACCCAGCTCCTTGACGAGGTCATGGTCGTCGGATATGCCCAGGGCAGCAAGCGCACGATCTCCGGAGCCATCGAGAAGGTAAAGTCCGAGGACATGAACACCGGTATTGTCAACAACGCCCTCGACGCGGTCAAGGGAAAGGTTGCCGGTCTTGTCATCAGCTCCACGGGAGGCGATCCTATGGGAACGCCCAACGTACGTATCAGGGGTACGTCCTCTCTTTCGGGAGGAAATGAGCCTCTGGTCATCGTGGACGGTGTGTTTGGCGACATGGACCTGCTCAATGCCATATCCCCCAACGATATCGCGGACGTGACTGTGCTCAAGGACGCTTCTGAAACCGCGCAGTACGGATCCCGCGGAGCTGCCGGAGTTCTGGTCGTCACGACCAACAGAGGCAAGGCAGGCCGTACGGACATCCAGTATGACGGCACATTCGGAATCGGTACCGTATACAAAAATCTGGATATGCTTTTCCCTCTTCTATCAACTTTTTAGCATATGATTG
>CAYTXA010000090.1:0-8803 GCA_964440865.1 uncultured Muribaculaceae bacterium
GCAGCAGCTTATGAGTTGCAGCGTATAAGCTCAGGACTGGTCGAGAAGATAATTGAGGCATACTTGAACAGAGAGGAGCCGTTACTATTCCCGGAGATGATAGAGGTCGAGCTGGGAGGTTCTGCAAAAGAGCCAAAGGAAATGTCTGGAGACCTCTTGACTGATGAAGAGCAAGAAGAGCTTGTGCGTATAGCGAAGGCTCTCGATGACTCGTGACTGGTGGATTTTCTCATTCATGGGCGCAAAGATGACTCTTTCCTTGCGCCCATGATTGGATTATCATTTAAAATACTTGTCCGATATTTGCATCCGCTTATTCGCTCCTCAGCGAATTGACCGGATTCTCCCGGGCGATGCCGAGGCAGTTCAGCACTACCACGGCAAGCACTGTCGCCAGTACCAGAAGCGACCCGACGATGAAGAAAAGCGGACTTAGAGGAACCTTCACGGCAAACTGCTCCAGCCACTTTCTGGCCACGAACCATGCTGCGACATCGGCGACAACTGCCATCACAAGCGAGAGTTTCATGATGTCCCATGCGAAAAGGCCGAGTACCTCCTCCGTTGTCGCTCCGTTGATCTTGCGCACGGCAATCTCCTTGCTGCGCCGCATGGATTCGTCCCTGGTGAAACCGACGAGGCCGAGCAGGGCTATGAGCAGGCTGAGTATTGCACCGAGAACAAGGGTGTTTCGCATCTTCAGGCTGTCGGCATATGCAGCCCTCATCTGCTCTTCATATGAGATTATTTCTATCTCCTTGCCCTCCAGCGCCTTGTCCAGAGCAGCCCTTGCCTTGTCCAGGGCCTCGGGACGTATCTTGAACAGAATGTGCGGCATCCAGTAGCCTTCGTTTCCGACCTCGCCGTAGAACAGCGCGCTAGGCCGCTTGTCCTCGTTCTGCAGGTTGCTGATGAGGTAGTGCCTGTAGACGCCGCTGATCGTGAATGTGCTGTTATCAGCATTGCGCTCGCGGTCGTGGCCGGTTACAAACACCTGCTTCCCTACTGCCCCGTCGCTCCAGGTGACGAACTCGCCCATCTTGTCCACGAAAAGCTCGTCGACTGCCATCTCGTCCGCGTTCTGCGGCGCTCTTCCGGAAAGGAACTGTATGCCCATGAGGTCATAGAACTCCGGAGAGCATTCGTACTGGTCCGCAATGTTGAAGAGCTCGCGGTCGTCTCCGGGAAGGTAGATGTTGTCCCCGTTGGAGCCCTGGTAAGGGAGGTTGTATGCAGCAGCGACGCCGTTTACTTCCGGAAGGGCGCGCAGGGCCTGGAATGCCCGCTCCTGTGCCTGGCGGTCCCCGTCGAAGAGGCTGATGTAGTACAGATTCTTGTAGTCATAGCCCGTATCCGCATGGGAAACCATCCGGTACTGTCTGCCAATAACGAGCATCATCACCACAAGGAACACGTTGACAAGCACTTGCACGCCCAGAAGACCTATCTTCCACCCGCGGGAATTCTCCCTGTAGCTCTTCAGTGCCTGATAGACAGGAATTCTCTGGTAGAGTTCCGCCGGCACAATGATGGAGATTGTCAGCACGAGGAGGATGACCACTGCTATTGCCAGGATGCTCTGCGGCACGAGAAGCGTCGTGAACGGAACCCCGAGAAGATTCTCGATGATGCCCCTGCCCGCGAAGATCAATGCTGCTGCCAGTGCAAGGGCCAGGAATATGTGCAGTGACGCCTCCTTTGCCAGCAGCCCGTAGATGTGTTTTCCTTCGGCCCCGTAGCATTTCCGGATGCCCACTTCCCTGCTGCGGCTGACCATGGACGATATCACGATCAGGATGTAGTTCAGCAGGCTGATTATGATCAGCAGCGCTGCCACTATCGAAAGCAGGATCACCTGGTTCTTAACCTCCGGAGCTGAAGTGTGGATCGTGCTGTAGGGGCTGAGGAAATAGCGCAGCTGCATTCCGTTCTGTTCCAGCTCTTCCAGTGGCTGATGTGCCTCCTGCATCTTTCGGATGGCATCTGTGAGGCTGCCGGGGTCAACCCCGTCAAGCAGCTTCACGTAGCCCATGTACCTGTCATTGCCGTTCCAGTTGTCGGTGCTTTCCTTGGGGTAGGTCTCCATCGAGAGCAGGACGTCGTAGTTCAGTGTCCCGTTCTTCGGGAAGTCCTCGAAAACGCCCTCTACCGTCATCCTGAAGTCGGCGAGGTCCTCGTTGGCGATCTGCCTGCCGATGACTGAGGAGAGGTCGCGGCTGCCGCCTCGGAGCAGCTTTTCCGCAAAGCTCCGGCTGACCATCACGCAGCCCCAGTCCCCGAGCGTCTTCACGGGGTCTCCGGCGAGGATCGGCCTGTCGAATATCTTGAAGAAGCATGAGTCGGCAAGCACCGAGTTCCCCGTCAGCTTGTTGCCGTCCTCGTCCAGGAAGGTGGGGCTGTTGAAATAGAACGTTGTGCGGGTTCCGACCTCGACGCCCGGGACCTCTTTCATGAATCCCGTGGCGACGCCGCCGCTGACTTGCCCGTAGTCTTTCTCGTCCCCGTTCATGGAGTACCAGGTCCTGATGCTGTAGACCCGGTCGATGTCCTTGTAGAAGCTGTCATAGCTGAGCTCGAAGACAGCACCTTGATGACAATGTCTCCTGTCCTTTTCATTTGTTATTCTTTTTCATTTGTTATTCTTTTTTCAGTTCCTCCACCGGATTGGTCCGGGAAGCGCGCATCGTCTGCCAGATGACAGAGACAAACGCCGCCGCAGCGGAAACCACGGCTGCAAGGACGAAAACCCACCAGTAGCCTTCCAGCCTGTAGATGAATTCCTTGAGGTACTCCTGTGCGGCGTAGACAGAGGCTGGGATGCCTATCAGGCATGCTATACCTACCAGTACCATGTATTCCCGTATGCTTCGCCATGCTTCCGAATCGACCGTGCCGCCGAAGACCTTCCGGACAGCGATGTCGCGGGCTTTCCCGTCGGCATAGTACGCACTCATGGCGAAGAGCCCCAGAAGCGACAGCAGCACTGACAGAATCATGAAAATCTCCATCAGGCGCATGTTGTTTCTTTCTGGCTGCAGGGCTTCTCTGTAGAAATCTGTCAGGAAGCCGTTGGCGAATTCTGAATACATAAGGTTGTCCTTCTTCCAGTTTTCGTAGACTTCCCGTATCTGCCTTCCGGCTTCGTCATGGTCTCCTGAAATATCCATCAGTATTCCATAGTGCATGGGATAGGTCTCCAGAACATTTTCCACCAGGACTGCCATAGCCCCCTCCTGCGAGACCATGTTGTTGAGCGATATCGGGAAATCCTCGATCACTCCGCCAAAGTTCTCGCAATGGTACATCCGCTCTCTCAGCGACGTGATCTCATGGCTCTCATCCGTGAACCCCGTGGCGTCAAATGCGGCTTTCCCGAACCAGATGGTATTGAGGACCGGTGCGTTGTAATCCTTGATCTTGTCGAAGGCGAGCATGTCGAAGGCATCGGGGCTCATGTGGTAGACCCTGTAGAGGATATCCTGTCCATCGACAGTCTTCGCGTACTGCCCTCCTGCACCAACACCCGGAACCTCTCCGGCAATTGCAAGCCTCGAGACACATGGCAAGGCTTCCAGGGAACTGCGCAGAGGTGCCAATTCGTCTGAGACGACCTGCAGGAAATATTTGTTCTCGATGTTTGCATGGATGGGGCGACTGAGGGATTTCCTGTACTGAGCTTCCATCACGACAGCGAATGCTATCAGAAACACTGCAAGGGCGTTTTGCAGGACGATGAATATCTTGCTGAAGGTCATCTTGTTGCGCAGGCGGAAATCTCCGCGCACCACGTCTATGGGCTTCCAGTGGCTGGAAAGGAGCGCAGGCATGAGCCCTGCAAGAGAGCCGACAACAAGCACCAGCAGGACGGCAAAGGCGAGGTATTTCGGGGTCAGCTGGATTCTTATGGCAATGTCGGGATCATTCAGGAGCCGGTTCACTCCGGGAGTCCACCAGACAGCAAGGATCATGGCGACTACGAGGCACACAAGAGTGAAAACGGTCGATTCGAGGATTTGGCTGCCGAAAACCGAGGACCTGCTCGCTCCGATAAGCATCCTGGTCGCCATTTCCCGAGCCCTTTTTGCACTCAGCGCCATGTTCAGGTTTATGTAGTTTATTATGGCACTGACGAGAAGCAACAGCACTGCCACGAGCAGAAGGTTCAGCGTCCGCTTGTCGCTCTGGGATATGGGCCCGTCGAAGGAGTTCCCTTTCACGTCTCCGAAAAGCAGCTCGTCGGCCCTGTACACCCTGACCCCCTGCAGGAAGCCGCTGCCGAACGAGCTGTAGAGCTTCTTGCTGACGGAAACCGCGTTTTCTTCCAGTGAGGCCCTGTCCGAACCGGGATAGAGGCGCACGAATGTGTACACGCTGCCGAACTGGTCATTCGGGTCGGTGAAGGCCTTGACTGGGCCGTCGATTGGGAGGACAACGTCAGTATACTTGAAAAAACTCGATTTCAAGTCTTTCATGATTGCCGACACCGTGAAGGCATCCTCCCCTATTTTCCATGTGTCACCAACATTGAGGTCCGCTTTCCGCGCAAATGTTTCACTGGCAATCATGTTTCCGTTGTCTTCCAGCACCTCAGGACCGCCCTGAACGAATTCCAGGTTCGGGAAGATGTCGAAGAAGTCCCTGTCGGCAGCCACTACCGATGCCTGCACCGTTCCTTCCGATGTCATTATCATGTCCACTGGTGAAAGTGCGCCTGAAATCTCCACCTCCGGTGCGGCATCCTTGATTGCTGCAGTGAAGCTATAGGTCATTCCCAGAAAATCCGATTCTCTTTCAGATGTGATGGCAAATGTGTACACCCTCCTCCAGTCCGGGTTCTCGTACTTCACCTCGAACTGCTCTATCACGTAGCTTCCGATGATGACCACAAACGAGAGGCTTACCGCCAGCCCGATGAATTCGATGGCGGTGTAGAGTTTGTTCCTTGAAAGGAATTTCAGATATGACTTCATTACAGTTCGTTCCGCAGGTCGCTCACAATCTGTCCGTCGAAGAGGTCGATAGTCCTCTGGGCGCATGCTGCATCCTTCTGCGAGTGGGTAACCATCACGATGATAGTCCCTTCGCCATTCAGTTCCTTCAGCAGGTCCATCACTTCCTTTCCATTCTTGGAGTCGAGATTACCCGTGGGCTCATCCGCCAGGATCAGCTTCGGCCCGGCAACGACGGCACGGGCGATGGCAACTCTCTGCTGCTGACCTCCCGAGAGCTGCTGGGGGAAGTGCTGTGCGCGGTGGCTGATGTTCATCCGCTTCATGATGTCCGTCACCTTCGCCTTTCTCTCGGATGCCGGGATGTCCAGATAGCGGAGCGGAAGCTCGATGTTCTCGTACACGTTCAGTTCGTCGATCAGGTTGAAGCTCTGGAACACGAAACCGATGTTACCCTTGCGGAACTTGGTGCGTTCTTTTTCCTTCAGCCCGGAGACCTCCGTACCCATCAGCTCGTAGCTGCCGCTCGTGGGGTTGTCCAGCAGGCCAAGGATGTTGAGCAGCGTGGACTTTCCGCATCCGGATGGCCCCATGATGGCGACGAATTCGCCGTCCTTGATCTCGAACGATACGCCGTTCAGAGCAGTAGTTTCGATTTCCTCGGTCCTGTAGACCTTTGTAAGATTGCTGACTTTGATAATGATTTATTGATTTTTATTGTTTGATAATCTGTTTGTCGTATATTATTCATTCTTTAGGATGTCCACAGGATTGGCATTGGCGGCCTTCCAGCTCTGGAGCGTAACCACTGCGATGGTTATTGCTGCTACGAACAGCAGAGCTGCTGCAAAGAGCCACAGGGGAACAGGGGCCTGGTAGGCAAACCCCTTTCGCCAGGAGATGATGAGCCAATAAGCGAGCGGTGCAGCTACTGCAAAGCTCACGCACGTGAGAATCAGGTACTTCCTGTTTATCATCGCGAGGATGCTCTCTACCGTCGCCCCGTTCACTCTCCTCACTGCGATTTCCTTCCTCAAGAACTGGGTCTCAAGGAATACAAGGCCGATTATTCCGATGAGGGCAATCAGCAGGGCAACGATGGAAGCAATGGTGATGAGCTTTCCGAGGGACTGCTCCTTCTGGTACATGGCGCCGATCCATTCATCCAGATGCCGGACATTGACCTGGTCCGGTTCCCTGGCGCTGTCGAACGCGCAGACAGCCTCCCTGATGTACTGGGAAACCTCCTTGAAGTCTGCTCCTGGCGTCATCCTGACATATACGATGCTGAATGGCCTCCAAGGTGATTTTCCCCAGTTGTAGAGTACAAGAGAACTCATCGGATGCTGCAAGGACTTGAAATTGAAGTCCTTCACTATGCCCACTATCTCCGCGTCGCCCGAATGGCCTCCCATGAGGCTGCCGATGTGATACTGCGGATAATTGTGGGCGAAGGTTTCGTTGACAATGAAACATCCCGCATCGCCCAGGTTGTCGGATTTCAGGAAATCACGTCCGTCAAGGATCTTCAGGCCGAAGAAGTCCACGAAATTGTCGTCCACCGGCAGAACCTCCATGTAGATCGACTTGCCGTCTTCCCCCTGCCGGCCCCAGCCCATTTTCTGGTCGGAGACAAGCAGGTTGTCGCTGAAAGTGACTGCTTCTATGGCAGGGTTCTGCAACAGTTTGTCCTTCAGAGCATCTTTCTGGCCGCCGGCAACCTGGCCGCACCAGATCTGGAGCACACGCGCCTCGTTGAAACCCATGTCCTTCTTTTCCATGTACTTTGTCTGCACGCTCACGAACAGCGCCGTCATGATGAAGACTAACGACAGGATGAACTGCAAAGCCACCAGAATGTTTCGCAGGCTTCTGCCTTTCACGCTTGTCCCGTAAGAACCCTTCAGTACCATTGCCGTGGGCTGGGACGTGGAATACAGCGCCGGAGCAAGACCTGCCACGACTGCGGAAACCAGCGTGATGCCAAAAGTGAGGGCAAGAATGCCAAAGTTGTCTTTCAGCGCGATGGAATCAGATACGTAGGAGGCTATCGATGTGCCCGCCACGGCGTGCATGATAAGGCATGCTATGACGAATGCGGCGATTGCCGTGGTCCCGGCTCCAACAAGCTGCCGGCGTATGAGAGAGCCGCGTCCTTCGCCAAGTACCTTGCGCGTGTTGATGTTCTTGATGCGGAACGGGATACCGGCGAAGGAGAAGTTGATGAAATTGATTATGGCGATGAGGATCAGCAGGGCTGCAATGGATGCCAGAGTTATTGTTATTGGCTTGCTGGCAGCCACTTCCGAGGCGACTACGTCCCTTTCGTAGTGGACATCGTGGAGGTTGCTGAGGCGGAATCCTTTGCGGTATTGCTCTACCATTGATTCGTCATCGTTGCCTTCCAGCACCACATCCAAAATTGCAGATTCGGTTTCATGTACCTGGGACGGGTCCTTCAGCTTTACGTATGAAAAATAGGACCACTCCTGCGGGTCTGTCAGGGATTGGTTTCCGAGGTTCTTCACAAGCCCGTAATGCATGCTGTAGTTGCGCGGAGTGTTCTTGAACACGCCCACGATGCGGCACTGTGCTCCGTCTCCTGTCTCAAGGATCTTCCCTACGGCGCTCTCGCTCCCGAAAATCATGTCTGCGAAGGCCTTGTTCAGTACGACAGTTCCTTTTGCTGTGAAATCTCTTGCCGAGCCTTCTTCCCATTCGAAGGGGAATACGGAGAACATCGTGCTGTCGGCAAATGCGGTAGGAATCGTGATGGCCGATTGTCTGTCTCCCTCGCGGTGGAAGATTATATCTCCTCCTGATACCCATACTGTCCCGACCGCCTCGATGTTCGGACTCGCGCTTCGGATCGACTCTATGAGCGGGCGGGAGAAATATGAGTCGAATTTCCCGGTACCCATCCACGTGTTCTCCATCCGGAACACTTTCTCGTGCCCCTCGAAGTTCTTGTCGTAGGTGGCATCCCAGCGCACCTGGACCATGAGGATCATCGCTGCGGCAAATGCCAGGCTCATCCCTAGTATGTCAATCAGCGTCGAAACGCCTGTTTTCCTGAAAATTCTCATTTCAATACAAGAATATCATTGTCTCCTAAACTCTCATATCCGCTGACTATCACCCTCTCTCCTGCCTGAAGCCCTACTAGGACCTCATAGTATTTAGGATTCTGCCGCCCGATGCGGATCTCTCTCCTGGCGGCCTTCGTGCCCTCCTTGTTGACCACGTAGATCCATTTTCCGCCGGTTTTCTGGTAGAATGTGCCGCGCGGGATTATGATGGCCTCCTCGGGGCTTCCAAGCTGGAGGTTCAGGTAGTAGGTCTGTCCGCTGCGTATGTTCTCGGGAACATCTCCGGAGAACTTGAAATCGGCCTTGAATTTGCCGTCGCGTACCTCGGGGTAAACCTTTCGGAGCATGGCGTCGAACGTAGAGCCTTGACGCTCTATGGTCGCGGAGAGTCCCGGGGTCACCTTGTCGATGTAGTGCTCGTCGATCTGGGCCTCGATCTTGTAGCTGGACATGTCGCTGATCTGACCTATCTTCGTGCCGGCGCCGATGTTCTCTCCCAGGACTGCGTCCAGAAGGCCAAGCTGTCCGTCTATGGGAGCCTTGATAGTGAGGTTGTCCTTGCGCTTTCGGATCATCTGCATGTTCTTCTGCATGTTGTCCAGGCTCTCTTGCATGCGCTCTACCTGGGTCGAGCGGTAGAGGCTGTCCTGGACCTCCTTCTCGAGGATGAGCTGGAGCTTTTCGTTGGCAAGGTCGTAATCCTCTTTCGCCTTCATGTATTCCTCGCGGGCGATCAGTTTCTCGTCATAGAGGGCCTTCTGCTGC
>CAYTXA010000091.1:0-3460 GCA_964440865.1 uncultured Muribaculaceae bacterium
ACTACCGCTTCGCGATTCCTGAAGCAATCGTGACCAAGTTCCACATTCCCTACTCCACGATGCTGATGTGCACCGCCGCATTCGGAGGATATGAAAAGGTCATGCACGCCTACAAGGTCGCTCTCGACGAGGGCTACAAGTTCGGCTCCTACGGAGACGCGATGCTCATCCTATAGGGCGCGGCTGCAATGGAAAAGTAAAGATTTCCGTAAAAAGAGTAAAGAATCATAAAAACTTGGGCCCCGGACGGAAATCCGGGGCTTTTTCTGTCTAACTTGACGGAAAAATTGCGGAATGGACAGGAAATTCGACGAGAAGGTTGCGCTATGCGCGCTGAACAAGGCTTTCGGATTCGAGCCGAGAGCCGGCGCAGCTCTGATAAGGTACGCAGGAGGAGCGGCGAAAGTGTTCGGGATGGACAGGGACGAGCTGAGAAAGGCTGTCGGCCCGAACCAGAAGATAATGGAAGTAATCTCCGAGGCCTCGCTGGACTGGGCGGCGGATGAGCTGGACAAAATCGGGAAGATGGGCGCCGTCTTCACGGGCATTACCGAGCCGGGCTATCCCGACCTCCTGAAGGAATGCGAGGATCCGCCCATAGGGCTCTATTCCAAAAGCACGACTCCTATCGGAGAAATATTCGGCACGCGCCAGGCCGTCGGCATCGTGGGCACTAGGGACATGAGCTCATACGGCGAGGAATGGTGCTCGAAGATTGTCTACGCCATGAGCCGGTCTTCTGCAAAACCGCTCATAGTCAGCGGACTGGCCATCGGAATCGATGTCACAGCCCACGACACTGCCCTCCGGAGCGGACTACCGACCGTAGCAGTCATGCCCACAGGGATAGACACAGTCTACCCGTTCAGGCATGGATGGATTGCGGACAAGATCAGCACGGCCCCGGGATCGGCACTCGTGACGGACTATCCTACAGGAACCGCTCCGGTGGCTCTGAACTTTCTCCGCAGGAACAGGATCATAGCAGGCCTCTCCGATGCCGTGATCGTGGTGGAGTCCAAGATAAAAGGCGGGGCGATGATGACTGCACGTCTTGCAAATTCCTATGACAGGCCGGTCTACACCTTGCCGGGAAGGGTCGACGACAACCGCTCCCAGGGATGCAACGTCCTTCTCCGGGACCGCATCGCCGACACCATCACCAGCCCCGAAGACCTTGTGGAGCGGCTAGGGATGGGGCATGTCGGAAAAATCAGGGAGCAGGACGTGGAGGAGACGATTTCTTCTACGTACACAGGGCGGGAGGACAGCCGGACGATAGCGATCCTCAGCCGCATCGCCAAGACGATAAGGAAAAACAGGGGCATCTCGATGGAAGGGCTCTGCGCGCAGACAGGGCTGGACTACGGAGACATCACTCTCTACACCGGAATGCTCGAAAACGACGGGATAATCAGCATGGACCTGCTCCGCAGATGCACCTATAACACGAAAATTCTCTAAATTTGCAGAATGGAGTTTATCGATACACATGTCCATTTCTACGACGAGGCCTTCGGGGACGAAGCCGGAGAGGCGATCGCCCGCTCCCGCGCGGCAGGTGTATCGGTGATGATCCAGCCGGACGTCGGCCGTAGTGAGCGGGAAAAGATGTTCGAGGTCGGAGACAGATACCCGGGGATACTCTACCAGATGATAGGTCTCTATCCCGGAAACGTCGGGGAAGACTGGAAGGAGGACATCGAAGACATGCTCCAATATAAAAATAAAGGTATAGTTGCAATCGGGGAAATCGGGCTGGACTACCATTACTCGGAAGAGACTGCTCCCCAGCAGAAGGAAGCTCTGAAAGCGCAGCTTCGTCTCGCTGCGGAGATGGGCCTTCCCGTCTCGATCCACCTCAGGGATGCCTGGGAAGATTTCTTCGGAGTCCTGGAAGAATGCCGGGATCTGCATCCCAGAGGCGTGATCCACGCTTTCAGCGGAACCGCCGGGGAGTGGAGGAGGCTCGAGGCTCTGGGCGACTGGTACGCAGGCATAGGCGGGATGCTGACCTTCAAGCATTCTCCCCTGCCGGATGCCGTCAGGGAGATTCCTCTCGAGAGAATCGTGCTGGAGACGGATGCGCCGTATCTGGCTCCGGTTCCGTACAGGGGAAAGAGGAATGAAAGCACATACATTCCAGTGATTGCCGGCTTCCTTGCCGGCACAAAGGAGACAACCATCGAAAGGGTGGCCGAAGTGACCACCGCAAACGCAAGAAAACTGTTCAAGTTGCCATGAACACTAATCCAACATCGCTGCTGCTGCTCTACACAGGGGGCACCATCGGAATGAAGCAGGATCCGGAGACGAAGACGCTCAAACCCTTCGATTTCAGCCAGATAGAAGACGAGGTTCCGGAAATACGCGAATTCGGGGTCAGGATATCCGTAAGGACATTCGACCCGCTCATCGATTCTTCGGACGCAAGCCCGGCACTGTGGAAGGAAATCGCAGCCATGATAAAGAAAAACTACGATAACTTCGACGGGTTCATAGTCCTGCACGGGACTGACACCATGTCCTATTCAGCATCTGCCCTCAGCTTCATGCTGGACGGTCTGACGAAGCCGGTGATCTTCACCGGAAGCCAGCTGCCGATCGGGGCCCCACGAACGGACGGAAGGGAGAACCTGATATCCTCGATCGAGATCGCGGCAGCAAAGGATCCGGACGGGAACGCCATGGTTCCCGAAGTATGCATCTGGTTCGGATCCCGCCTGATGAGAGGCAACCGGTCCACGAAAGTGAACTCAGGCACATTCGATGCGTTCCGCTCGCCGAACTTCCCCGCCCTCGCCGAGGCAGGCATCAACATCCGCTACCACACGGAGTACATCCGAAAGCCTCTGGACTGGTACCAGAACCTCTCCGTCAACAATGAGCTCGACACGAGAGTGTCCATTCTGAAACTCTACCCTGGCATCACGCAGGAAACGGTCGAGAGTGTGCTGTGCAGTCCACTGAACAGGGCCGCAATAATGGAAACATATGGATCAGGCAACGCCCCGACAGCCTCCTGGTTCACGGAAACCGTACGCAAGGCCACGTCCTCAGGGAAGGTAATCGTAAACGTAACCCAATGCCTTTCAGGCACTGTGGACATGGATCTGTACCAGACCGGGAAGAATCTGGAAGAAGCCGGAGTCGTCAACGGCTACGATTCGACAACGGAAAGTGCACTGGCAAAACTCTTCTTCCTGCTCGGGAAAAGTGCCGACAACGAGTGGGTAAAACACATGATGGGGAAAAATCTCAAGGGAGAAATATCCAAATAAATATTGCGGAATGCGAATTTATTGCTAACTTGCAACGAAATTGAGAGCGGGCTATAGAAAAGCGCGACGAGAATGAATTAATACTAAAACAATTAATATCATTATCAAACACACAAAAACAATTATGAAAAAGTTTTTCATGTTTTTGGCAGTACTCGGCATCATGACCGTTTCTGCAA
>CAYTXA010000091.1:3470-5323 GCA_964440865.1 uncultured Muribaculaceae bacterium
ATGTGGAGGCAAAGTGGATGAAGATGACCGTTTCTGCAAGCATTGCATCTGCTCAGGAAGCCGATCAGGCTGCTCCCGAAGCAACAGAGACCTCTGCTGCGGCTGCTCCTGCTCAGGAAGTAAGCGCAGCTGACCTTCTCAAGGGAAGTGGTGAGGAAATTCCTCTCCATCAGCAGATCAAGGGAAAGTTCATCGAGGGTGGTGCAGGCTTCATGTCCCTGATCATCATCTGCCTTATCATCGGTCTTGCCGTTGCAATCGAAAGGATTCTTTACCTGTCCTTCGCAAAGACCAACACCAAGAAGCTCCTCGCTCAGGTTGAGGCTGCTCTCCAGAATGGTGGTATCGAGAAGGCCAAGGACGTTTGCCGCAACACTCGCGGTCCTGTAGCAAGCATCTTCTATCAGGGTCTGCTCCGCTACGACCAGGGTCTCGACACCGTTGAGAAGTCTCTCGTAAACTATGGTGGTGTTCAGATGAGCCTCATGGAGAATGGTCTTTCCTGGATCGCACTCTTCATCGCACTTGCCCCGTCTCTCGGATTCCTCGGAACGGTTATCGGTATGATCCAGGCCTTCGATGCCATCCAGGCTGCCGGTGATATCTCCCCGAACATTGTCGCTGGTGGTATGAAGGTCGCCCTTATCACTACCGTTGCAGGTCTTATTGTCGCCATGATTCTCCAGGTGTTCTACAACTACATCCTCTCCAGAATCGACGCACTCTCCATCGACCTTGAGGATTCCTCAATCTCCTTCATGGACCTTATTCACAAATACAACGAGAAGAAATAAGGATTTTTGGTAACAACGGACCACAATGAAAAATCTCAATAAAATATTCAATTGGGTAATGTGGCTGCTGATTGCCGTCGGTGTTGTCATACTTATCTGGGGAGCATCGAAGGGATATCCTACATCTCCCGCTCAGGATGACGGTGGCACCGTAGACGCACTGCTTTACTGGGCTTACGCTCTCTGCGGCCTTGCAGTCGCAGCGATCGTAGTCTTCGGTATCGCAATCGCAGCAGTCAACAATCCCAAGAGCCTGATCAAGCTTTTGATCGAGGTCGTAGCAATCTGCGTAATTGTCGCAGTTGTCTACGCAGTATCCGCGGGCAACCCTGCTCTCGGACTCCAGGAGCAGCCGACCCCGGCTACCCTCAAACTGACTGACACGATTCTGAACCTCACCTACGTGGTAGGAGCATGCGCAATCCTCTCTATCATCTTTGGTGAAGTCTTCTCAGCAATCCGCAACAAATAATCATTGAGCTATGGCTAGGAAAACACCTGGATTGAATACAAGCTCGACGGCAGATATCGCGTTCCTGCTTCTGTGCTACTTCCTCATGGTATCGACCATGGGCAGCAACAACGGTCTGCAGCGCCGCCTCCCGCCGATGCCCAATCAAGATCAGAAGGCACAGGACCAGAAGGTCAACCGTCGTAACATCATCATTGTGAGGATCAACTCGGCAGACAGACTCTTCGCAGGTTCTGAACCTACTACCGTCGGCCAGCTCAAAGACAAGATCAAGACATTCCTCACAAACCCGACCAATGACCCGAACCTTCCCGAAAGGGAGCCGAAGGACATCGAGAACTATGGCCAGTATCCGGTTTCCAAGGGAGTCATCTCCCTCCAGAACGACCGTGGTACCAGCTACAAGGCTTACATCGCTGTCCAGAACGAACTGGTAAAGGCCATCAACGAGCTTCGAGACGAATTCTCGACGAGGACTTATGGTAAACCATTTGCGAGCCTTGACGAAACCCAACAGGATGTTGTAAAGGATTGTATCCCGCAGAACATCTCCGAGGCAGAGCCTAAGGATATCAGCAAGAAATAAT
>CAYTXA010000091.1:5335-5806 GCA_964440865.1 uncultured Muribaculaceae bacterium
GGAGAACTAGAAAATGCCTAAATTTCAAAGAAGCGGAAAGAAGGAAATGCCGGAGATCGGCACGAGCTCCGATATCGTCTTCATGTTCCTGTTCTTCTTCATGGTTACCACACAAATGAGAAGCACTGAGGACAAGGTTATCGTAAAGCTTCCCCAGGCTTCAGAAGTTGTGAAACTCGAGAGGAAAGATCTTTCTTCCTATATCAACATCGGATCTCCTACCCGTGCCCTCCAGGCACAGTACGGAACAGAATCCCGTATCCAGCTCAACGATTCCTTCAAGACAACGAAGGACATCCGCGATTTCATCGCTTCCGAGCGTGAGTCCCTGAGCGAGGCAGACCGCCAGTTCATGACAACTGTCATCAAGGCTGACGAGAACACCAGGATGGGTATCATCACCGATGTAAAGCAGGAGCTGAGACGTTGCTCTGCACTTAAGATCATGTACCTTGCCAACAGGGCTACATC
>CAYTXA010000091.1:5816-8733 GCA_964440865.1 uncultured Muribaculaceae bacterium
TAATTGCAGTACACCCAATATTGGAAGAGACCGGGATGAATCCCGGTCTCTTTTTTTATTATATTTGCACAAATTACAACAACAGAAAAATGGCAAATCTCGTCAGAACCAAAGTCAAGGATCTCCTTGGGATGAATCCCGGATGCGAAGTCCTTGCAAAAGGCTGGGTAAGGACCAAAAGAGGCAACAAGCAGGTAAAGTTCATCGCGCTGAACGATGGATCGACAATAAAGAACATCCAGATAGTCGCAGACGCCGAAAAGTTCGATCCGGAACTCATCAAGAAGATCACGACCGGGGCAAGCATAGGTGTAACCGGTACTCTGGTAGAGTCGAAAGGGACCGAGCAGCATGTGGAAATACAGGCAAATGAGATCACACTCTATGGAGAATGCGACCCGATGAGGTATCCGCTCCAGAAGAAGGACACTTCTCTCGAATATCTCAGAAGCGTAGCTCATCTCCGCCTGCGCACCAACACGTTCGGAGCCATTCTCCGCATCCGCCACAACATGGCATTCGCAATCCACAAGTTCTTTCATGACAAGGGCTTCGTATATCTCAACACCCCGCTCATCACCGAATCGGATGCGGAAGGTGCAGGAGATATGTTCGAGGTTACGACCCTCGACCTCACGAAAGTTCCGATGCATGGCGGGAAAGTCGACTACAGCAAGGACTTCTTCGGAAAGAGAACAAGCCTGACGGTAAGCGGCCAGCTCGAGGGAGAGCTTGGAGCAACCGCAGTCGGCGAGATCTACACCTTCGGCCCGACATTCCGTGCCGAGAACTCCAATACTCCGCGTCATCTTGCAGAGTTCTGGATGATCGAGCCCGAGATGGCCTTCTACGACATCGAGGACAACATGGTCCTCGCGGAGGAGTTCGTAAAATATCTCGTACAGTGGGCACTCGACAACTGCATGGACGACCTGCAGTTCCTGAATGACCAATATGACAACACTCTGATAGAGAGACTCCACAGCGTACTCGGCGACAAGTTCGCACGCGTAACCTACACCGAGGGCGTCAAGAAGCTCGAGGAGGCTGTCGCAGCCGGACACCACTTCGAATATCCCGTCCACTGGGGCACAGACCTCCAGAGCGAGCACGAGCGCTATCTCGTAGAAGAGGTCTACAAGAAGCCAGTAATCCTGACGGACTTCCCGAAGGACATCAAGGCTTTCTACATGAAACAGAACGAGGACGGAAAGACTGTCCGCGGAATGGATGTGCTCTTCCCGAAGATCGGCGAGATCATCGGCGGAAGCGAGAGGGAGGCTTCTCTCGAGAAGCTCGAACAGAGGATCGACGAGCTGAAGATGAGCCGAAAGAATCTCGAATGGTACATAGACACCAGAAGGTTCGGTACCGTTCCCCACAGCGGCTTCGGCCTGGGATTCGAAAGGCTGCTGCTATTCGTCACCGGAATGGCCAACATCCGCGACGTCATCCCGTTCCCGAGGACGCCGAAGAACGCAGAATATTAATATATCATGCTGGTTATAGGAATCGCCGGAGGTTCAGGCTCCGGAAAGACGACAGTCGTCAAGGAAATCACGAAGAAGCTCTGCGGGCGCGTAGTCGTCGTGCCGCAGGACTCATACTACAAAGATCTGAGCCATCTTCCCCTTGAGGAGAGGAAGAAGGTCAATTTCGACCACCCCTCCGCAATCGACTTCGATTTCCTGTGCCAGCAGATTGCCGAACTGAAGGCTGGCAAGACCATCGAGCAGCCAGTCTACTCCTACCTCACCTGCACCCGTTCCAAGACGGAGACCGTCACCGTGGAGCCTGCCGACGTTATCATCATCGAAGGCATCCTGATCTTCACGAGCGAGGAGCTGAGGAACCAGATGGACATCAAGATCTTCGTGGATGCAGATGATGACGACAGGGTCATCAGGATCATCAACAGGGACATAGCCGAAAGAGGCAGGAGCGTGGAGGTCGCAATGCAGCACTACATCGACACCGTGAAGCCGATGCACCTGCAGTTCATCGAGCCGAGCAAGCGCTACGCGGACATCATAATTCCCCAGGGAGGCCACAACAAGGTCGCCATCGACATCATTGCGGCGACTATCGATAAGGCTCTGAAGGAGTCTGCGGCGAAGTAAAACATGACCAAGGACGACAAGGCAGGACTGTATCTCACCGTGATCATACACCTCGCGGTGCTCATTGCCCTGCTCTCGACGTCCATAGGCATTGCCCTGAGCCACGAGAATATCTTCGAGGTGGACTACTCCAAGGAAGCAGCCCCGGAAATCCCGGAAGGTGAGCAGGCAGAAGAGGAAATGACCGAAGAGGAAGCTTTCGACCAGGAAATCTCAAGCAAAGTCGATGCGCTCATCGCTGGGAATTCAGGCGTGCAGTTCAGGAACATTCCTTCGGGCGGGGAGCTCAGGGACGACAGGGGCACAGATGCGGACAAGCTTTATGATGATGCCAGGAAGCTTGCTTCCGAGCTCAGGAATGGATACGAAATCGATGAGCCTGACGACGACTATGCTGCTGTTTCCTCCCCCGACAAGAACAAGAACGAAGAAAAGGCGGTGAGCACACCCTACAGCGGCCCCTCAGTCCTATCATGGCAACTCGACGGGAGAATGGCAAGCCATCTTCCGATTCCTGCCTACCGCTGCTATGGCGGAGGAATGGTCACGGTTATAATAGCGGTCGATCCAGCCGGAAGGGTTGTCTCGGCAAAGATCCAGGAAGAAACTTCTTCCACGGACAAGTGCCTGAGGGAGTTTGCAAAACGCGCCGCAATGATGTCCCGGTTCTCTTCCAAGCCCGGGGCGCCTGCCCGTCAGCCCGGCCAGATCATCTACCAGTTCATCGCCCAATAATTGCAGCCCTTCTTCCGGCGTTTCTCATCCTTTCCCACAGACTGACCTCTGCCCTGAACAAG
>CAYTXA010000092.1:0-8472 GCA_964440865.1 uncultured Muribaculaceae bacterium
CCATCTCGATGGCGTCGAGGGTCTCGGTCAGGGAACCGATCTGGTTGACCTTGATCAGGATGCTGTTGCCGGCACCCATCTCGATACCCTTGCGGAGATACTTGACGTTGGTGACGAAGAGGTCATCGCCCACGAGCTGGCACTTGTCGCCGATAGCCTTGGTGAGCTTAACCCAGCCATCCCAGTCGTTCTCGGAAAGACCATCCTCGATGCTGTCGATAGGATACTTGCTGATGAGCTCCTCGAGGTACTTGATCTGGCCTTCGGAATCGAGCTTCTTGCCGTTGGGATCCTTGGGCATACCGTTGGAGAGCTGCTTGTAGTCATAGTAGAACTTGCCGTTCTCCTCAACGCAGAACTCGGAAGCAGCGCAGTCCATTGCGATCCTTACGTCGTCGCCGGGCTTGTAGCCAGCCTTCTTGATAGCCTCAACGATGCAGTCGAGAGCATCGTCGATGCCGTTCAGCTTCGGAGCGAAACCTCCCTCATCACCTACTGCGGTGCTGAGCCCGCGGCCCTTGAGGACCTTCTGGAGAGCGTGGAACACTTCTGCGCCCATGCGTACGCCTTCAGCCTCGCTCTTGGCGCCTACGGGACGGATCATGAACTCCTGGAATGCGATAGGAGCGTCGGAATGTGCACCGCCGTTGATGATGTTCATCATCGGGACGGGAAGCACATGGCCGTTGGTACCGCCGAGATACCTGTAGAGAGGCATGCAGAGATAGTTTGCAGCAGCGTGTGCGACTGCGAGGGAAACGCCGAGGATGGCATTTGCGCCAAGATTGCTCTTGGTGGGAGTGCCGTCGAGCTTCAGCATTGCCATGTCGATAGCCCTCTGGTCGAGAGCGGACATGCCGACAACCTCAGGAGCGATCTTCTCGTTGAGGTTCTTTACAGCCTTGAGAACGCCCTTGCCGCCATAACGGTTCTTGTCGCCGTCACGGAGCTCAAGAGCCTCGTTCTCGCCGGTGGATGCGCCGGAGGGGACAGATGCAACTCCTACGGTTCCGTCTTCGAGTTCAACTTCGCATTCGATTGTGGGGTTTCCTCTGGAATCGAGGATCTCCCTGCCGGTAACACCGACAATGATAGCTTGCTTCATAATTAACGTTTATATAATAACAACTTGATTTCCAGCCAGCAAATTTACTCTTTTTTCTGACTACTCCAACGCGGAGAGGTTCTTTTCGTTGTAGAGCTTCTTGCCTTCGGGGGTCAGGGCATAGGCAATCCTGTCGGCATAGGTCTTCTCGACCTTGCCGCGCACGATCTTCATGGTGCTGTTGACGAGATGGTTCTCCTCGGTGAAATGTTCGGGGAGCACGGCGACCGCTGCGGGAAGCCACCTCTCGGGGAAGACTCCGGCATTGGAGCCGCCTTTCTTGTAGGAGTCGATCTCGCCCTGGATCTTGTCGAGCATCATCTTTCGCCCTTCCTCTGTCGCGGGATCCTTTCCCTGCGAGGATACATACTCCTTCAGGGCGTCCTTGTTCGGGACGATGAGGACGGTGGGATACGGATCCTGGTTGTCGTGGAGGACAACCTGGTCGATGTACGGGGAGCTGTCGGTCAGGGAATCCTCGAACCCTTCCGGCGAATATTTTTCTCCGTCGGAAGCAATAAGCAGGCTCTTGAAACGGCCTGTCACCCAGAGATATTCCTTGTCCTTCTTCATGTATCCCATGTCTCCGGTGTGGAGCCACCCGTCGATGATGGTGTCTTTCGTCGCCTGGGGATTCTTCCAGTAGCCCGCCATCACGTTCTCTCCCCTGATGACAATCTCTCCCTTGACTCCGGGAGCGACCTCGTCCCCGTTGTCGTTGCAGATCTTTATGTCCATAGGCTTCACGCAACGTCCTGAAGATCCGAATATTGCATGCCCCATGGAGTTGGAGGAGATTATAGGTGTGGCCTCGGAAAGCCCGTAGCCCTGGAACATCGGGATGCCGATGGCGCAGTAGTATTTCTGCAGGGCGATGTCCAGAAGAGCGCCGCCTCCGACGAAGAACTTCATCCTGCCGCCGAGGTTCTGGCGGACCTGGGAGAAGAGCTTCTTGTCGAAGAAATCCATGATGGGCTTGCGCCAGCAGCGGAGGAGTCCTCCTCTGTTGTAGAATTCCCTGTTGTACTTGATTGCATTGTCCAGGGCGAAATTGTACAGCTTCTCGACCTTCGGGCCCTTCTTCTTGATGCCGGACTCGATGCTGCTCTTGAAGGAGCGGGCAAGGGCCGGGACGGAGAGCATCACCATCGGGCGCACTTCCCTGATAGCCATGGGGATATTGCGCGTGGCGGAGATTGCCGTCTTGCCGGCGGGGACCGTAGCGATGCTTCCGCCGTAGGACATCATCGTGTAGAATCCGGCGACATGGGCGAAGCAATGGTCCAGCGGAAGGATGATCAGCATGACATCGTCGACATCGCACGCGACGACGGAATGCGCCTGCTCGACATTCGCAGTGTAGTTGCGGTGCGTCAGGAGGATTCCCTTGGGGTCGGCGGTTGTACCGGACGTGTAGCTGATGTTGGCGTAGTCGTCCGGGCCGACGGAGGAATATCTCTCCACGAACTCGGATTCATGGGCAGCGAGGAATTCCTCGCCTGCCTTGCGGACATCGCCGATGTACTGTTCTTTCTCCTTGTACTCAGGCAGTTCGTCGAATACGAACACTTTCTCGACATTCGGGCAGTACGGCAGCACGGCGCGGATTTTCTCCAGCTGGAGAGCCGAGGTCATGATGTACTTCGAGTCGGAATGGCAGATGCGGAACTTCAGCTCGTCCTTCTGCAGCTTGATCGAAAGCGGGAAATTCACCGCTCCGGCATAGAGGATTCCGAGCTCTCCGAGCACCCAGAGGTTGCGGCCCTCGGAAAGCAGGGCGAACTTGTCCCCTTTCTTCACGCCCATGGACATGAGTCCGGCGCCGAGGATATGGGCCTCCCTGCGGGTGTCCGCGAACGAAGTCTCCGTCCACTTGTCCCCGACCTTCTCGCGGAGAAAGACGTGGGAAGAGAACTCGGACGTGTAGTGCTCAACGAAGTCGATGATTGTAGGTCTCTGTTTCATAGCTCTTTATTTGTTTTCAGAAGGGAAAAGCCCGAAGAGTTCATCGTCGATCATGTCGGTCACTGCCGCGAAATCTTCCGGCTTGTTGCCGAACTTGTAGCGGTCCGCATCAATGACAAGGAGCCTGTGGTCATACCCCTCGATCCACTTCTCATACCTCTCGTTCAGGCCTGTCAGGTAGTCGATCCTGATGCTCTTTTCGTACTCGCGGCCTCTCTTCTGGATCTGGGAGACGAGGTTCGGGATCGAGCTGCGCAGATAGATCAGCAGGTCCGGAGCCTTGACGAGCGACATCATCAGGTCGAAGAGATCGGAGTAGTTCTCGAAATCGCGGGTGCTCATGAGCCCCATCGCGTGGAGGTTCGGGGCAAAGATGCGCGCATCCTCATAGATCGTGCGGTCCTGGATGACTACGTCCTTTGTCTTGGAGATCTCCACGACGTCGCGGAAACGCTTGTTGAGGAAGTAGATCTGCAGATTGAAGGACCAGCGCTCCATATCCTCGTAGAAATCAGCGAGATATGGATTATAGTCGACTGATTCGAATTTCGGGGTCCATCCGTAATGGGACGCCAGCATCTTTGTCAGCGTGGTCTTCCCGCTGCCGATGTTGCCTGCTATAGCTATATGCATTTTCTTAGTTTTTGTTCATCATTTTTCCGGGAACAGTCCGAAGAGCTCGTCATCCACCAGACTGGTGATTTTCTCGAAATCTGCCGGATTGTTCTGGAAATCAAGGCCGTCCGCCTCAATTGCAAGAACCTTGCCCTTGTATTCCTCATTTATGAATTTTTCATACCTTTCGTTCAGTCCGGAAAGATACTCCAGGCTTATGCCCTGCTCGTAGCCGCGGCCTCTCCTCTGGATCTGGGAGACAAGATGCGGGACGCTGCACCTTAGGTAGATCAGCAGATCCGGAACCCGGACAAGCTGCATCATTGTCCTGTAGAGTTTCATGTAGGTCTCGTAATCCCGCCCGGAAAGGTTGCCCATGGCATAGTTGTTCGCCACGAAGACGTGGACGCCCTCGTAGATCGTGCGGTCCTGTACGATGGTGTCGTTGCTGCGGGAAATCTCAAGCAAGTCGGCGAAGCGCTCCTCGAGGAAATACACCTCGAGGTTGAACGACCAGCGATGGATATCCTTGTAGTAATCTTCGAGATATGGGTTGTAGTCGACCGACTCGTACCGAGGAGTCCAGCCGTAATAGTCGGCAAGCATCCGCGTCAGAGTCGTCTTGCCGCTGCCTATATTTCCTGCTATACCAATATGCATGGGAAAACAAATTTAGCGTCTTTTTCGTAAATTCGCACAATTATGCTGACCATAAAGAAATTTCTGTTCAATCCTTTCCGGGAGCGCTGCATGGTGCTGTCCGACGACACAGGTGAATGCGTAATAGTGGATCCCGGATGCTATGATGACGGGGAACTCAGGCAGGTGGAAGACTACATTTCCCGGGAGAAACTGACTCCGAAGGCCATATGGCTGACCCATGGGCATTTCGACCACATTTTCGGGGTCAAGGCCCTTTCGGACCTCTATTCTGTCCCGGTGAGGATGAGCGCGGCAGACCAGATTGTGCTGGATACCGATGCCCAGATGACAGAGCGGTTCAACCTTTCCGTTCCCGACACGAGCTTCAGCTACGAGGGGGTGACAAAGGATGACGTCCTTTCCTTCGGGAACACGAAATTCACTGTCTATGAGACCCCCGGCCACACTCCCGGAGGGCTCTGCTTCTACGACGAGGCGGACAAGGTGCTTCTTTCGGGGGACACGCTCTTTGCCGGGAGCATCGGGCGCACGGACCATCCGGGAGGGAACTATGACTCGCTGATAAAGAGCCTGATGGACGGCATAATGGGGCTTCCTGCAGACGTTGCGGTGATCCCGGGGCACGGCCCGCTGACGGACATCGGCGACGAGAGGACCCACAATCCTTTCCTCCAGCCGTTCAACGAACCGGAGGAACAGGGCGACTGGGACCAGGACGGGCTCTATATCCATAGATAGGAACAAGGGATGGATGACAAATACATAGAAATCAAGGGCGCGGCGGCGAACAACCTGCGGGACGTGAACGTTTCCATCCCACGCGACAAGTTCGTCGTCATCACCGGCCTGAGCGGAAGCGGAAAGTCTTCCCTGGCGTTCGACACGATCTATGCCGAGGGCCAGAGGCGGTACATGGACACGCTCAGCGCCTATGCGAAGCATTTCATGGGCGTGCTGGAAAAGCCTGAGGTTGAGGAGATCAAGGGCCTGAGCCCCGTGATCGCGATCCAGCAGAAGACGACGGGGAACAATCCCCGCTCGACCGTCGGGACTATCACTGAAATCTACGACTTCATGCGACTGCTCTGGGCGAAGGCATCCCGGGCATATTCCCCGACTTCAGGAAAGGAGATGGTCCGCTACACGGACGAGCAGATCGTGGACCTCATACTGAAGAATTACGACGGGAGGAAATGCTACCTTCTTGCGCCCATAGTCCGCGGAAGGAAAGGACATTACAAGGAGCTCTTCGCCCAGATGAGACGGCAGGGCTACACCGAGTGCCGGATCGACGGGGAGGTCAAGGACCTGGGCATGGTCACGCTCGTGGACCGCTACAAACCGCATTTCATCGAGCTCGTGGTCGACAAGCTTGTCCCTTCCGGCGATGACAGGAAACGCATACGCGATTCCGTGATGACCGCTCTGCAGCGCGGAAAGGGCTCCGTGGCTGTCCTCGATCTTGAAACTGGAGAGCTGAGCCATTTCTCGAAGCATCTCATCGATCCCGACACGGGACTTTCCCTCCAGGAGCCTCAGCCTCACACGTTCTCGTTCAACTCTCCGGAAGGCTATTGCCCCCACTGCAAGGGCCTCGGAATGGTACCGGACGCGAACATCGATGCGATAATACCGGACAGGGGCGTTTCGATCGCGGACGGAGGAATCGTGCCTCTGGGGAAGGTGCGTGAAACACGCAAGTTCGACATTATCAGGTCCATAGCCAGGAAATACAACTTCTCCCTCTTCGATCCCATAGATGCGATTCCGGACGAGGTCGTTTCGCTCCTTGTCTATGGATCCGATGAGCTTTTCCGCGTCGGCGACGGGCTCGATTCCGAGATGGAGTCGTTCCCCGGAGTGATAAGCGACATCAGCGACAAGGTCGTCTGCCCGCATTGCCATGGAACGCGCCTCCGCGAGGAGACAAACTGCTTCCGCATAGACGGGAAGACGATTTCCGAAGTGTCGGCAATGGAGATAAGCCAGCTCGCCGGGTGGCTGGATGCCCTTCCCTCCCGCCTCAACGAGAGAGAAAACCGGATTGCCTCAGACATTCTCAAGGAACTCCGGGAAAGAGTCCGCTTCATGCTGGACGTGGGCCTCGACTATCTGACGCTCGACCGCCCGACATCCTCCCTTTCCGGAGGAGAAAGCCAGCGCATCCGTCTGGCAACCCAGATCGGTTCGAAGCTGGTAAATGTGCTGTATATCCTCGACGAGCCTTCGATCGGGCTCCACCAGAGGGACAACCGCAAGCTCATCCGTTCGCTCCAGACCCTGCGTGACGAGCACAACTCGGTCATCGTCGTGGAGCACGATGCGGAGCCAATGTATTCCGCAGACTGGCTCGTGGACGTAGGCCCCGGTGCCGGCGAGAAAGGCGGGAAGATATGCCTGAGCGCTCCGACGTCATGGCTGCTGGGGGGCAAGAAACCGGACCCCGAAACGCTTTCCCACTGCATCATTGGGCCATCAATCACGCTCGACTACCTGACGGGGAAACATTCCATCCCGGTCCCTGCCCACAGGAGGCTCGGGAACGGGCTATCGCTGGGAATACGCGGCGCGCGCGGGAATCACCTCAAGAACGTGGACATGGACATTCCGCTGGGATGTCTCGTGGGGATCAGCGGCGTCAGCGGAAGTGGGAAGTCCTCGCTGATCGAGGAGACGCTGATGCCTGTGCTCAAGAACAGGCTCGACAGGTCGCACCTGAAGCCTCTTCCTTACGACAACATTCTCGGTATCAAGAACATAGACAAGCTCATAGAGGTCGACCAGAGTCCGATCGGGCGCACGCCGAGGAGCAATCCAGCGACGTTCACCGGGGTGTTCGGGGACATCCGCAACCTTTTCGCGGATACGGTTGACGCCAAGGTCCGTGGGTTCGGAGCCGGGCGGTTCTCTTTCAATGTGCCCGGCGGGCGCTGCGAGGAGTGCAAGGGCGCCGGCATAAAGGTGATCGAGATGAATTTCCTGCCGTCGGTCAATGTAGTCTGCGACGAGTGCCGGGGGAAGAGGTACAAGGAGGACACCCTGGCCGTCAAGTACAAGGGCAAGAGCATCAATGATGTGCTGGAGATGCCTATCAGCGAGGCATATGAGTTCTTCCGTCCCATGCCGAAGATCGCGCAGAAGCTTAAGGCGCTTGTCGACGTGGGGCTGGGGTACATACATCTCGGCCAGTCGGCAGTCACGCTGTCCGGAGGCGAGAGCCAGAGGATGAAACTGGCGGCGGAGCTGTTCAGGAAGGCGACGGGCAATACACTGTACATCCTCGACGAGCCCACCACAGGGCTCCATTTCGAGGACATAAAGATTCTGCTGAAGGCACTGAACCAGCTTGTAGATCAGGGTAATACAGTTCTGATCATAGAGCACAACCTCGACATCCTCAAGAGCGTGGACTACATCTTCGACATGGGGCCCGACGGCGGCGCAGGGGGCGGCATGGTCGTGGCCCAGGGCACGCCCGAAGATCTGGCGCGGAACCCTTCTTCCGTCACCGGGCCCTACCTCCGCGATGTGCTCTAAAGAGCCTTTCATGGCTCATGGATTTGTTATATTTGTGGTATGGCAAAGCATCTGAGACTTCTCGGCCCGATTGCGGGCGACATAATCGGCTCGATCTACGAGTTCAGCAATATCCACACGAGGGATTTTCCGCTTTTCGGAAAGGGCTGTTCTTTCACTGACGACAGCGTCTGCACGATCGGGATTGCCGATGCTCTTCTCACCGGCAGATCCTTCGGCGACAGCCTGCGGTCATGGTGTCTAAGGTACCCGCACCCCATGGGAGGATATGGCGGCAGGTTCCGGGGATGGGTATTCTCCCGTGGATCAGGGCCGTACAACTCATGCGGGAACGGCAGCGCCATGAGAGTTGCCGCCTGCGGCTGGTACAGCGAGGATTCCGGGAAATGCCTGCAGGCAGCGGAACTCTCCGCCTCCTGCACCCACAACCATCCGGAAGGCGTCAAAGGCGCCGTCTGCACCACAGCTTTCATCTTCGCAGCAAGGCATGGCGAAACGAAAGACGGACTTCGCAAGCTCGCCCATGACTACTATCCAGACTATGACTTCGCCGCTTCTGAGCCCGCTCCCTTCGAGGGGTTCAACGC
>CAYTXA010000093.1:0-8443 GCA_964440865.1 uncultured Muribaculaceae bacterium
GTGAACACGTTGAGCGCATCGGCAACAATATTATACAAACGAGAATAGTGTTTGCGGAAGAAGCGAAAACGCCCGTCAAGAACACGTTTTTCACGAGCCTCGCTTTGACTGAAGCTATGCCCCTCAAGGTGCATTATTTCAGCCTGGGGCAGGCTCACTATTCGCCACCCGTGCTGTTTAACTCGCCAACAGAGGTCGCTGTCTTCGCAATACATAAAGAACTGTGGGTCAAAGCCCTCAACCTGAAGCCACGCCTTGCGCCTTATCATCAGGTCAGCGCCCGTAATCATTGCCACGTCAAGCGGCTTGCCGGTGTTATTAAACTGGGCATTATTGCCAAACCTTAGCTTTCGATAAAGCTGACGGCAGGCAAAGTCCATCTCAGAGAGTATAGACGGCATAAGCCTGTGGTAAGAATGGGTCGGGCGCTTATCTGCGTCAAACAAGTTGCCGCCGCAAATACCCACTTCAGCGTTGGCGTTTACATAATCATAGAGAATTGAAACAGCATCGTTGATAAGTTCTGTGTCGGGGTTCAGAAACAGCATATAATCGGCTGAAGACTGCGCAGCACCAGCATTGTTGGCGCGACCAAAACCCACGTTTTCGTCTAATGCGAGCAATGTAAAGTCAGCATTGTCTTTCAGTTTTGCCAACTCGGCAGCGTCAGAATGGTTGTCAACAACGATTATCTCGTAGCTGACGCCATGCGTTAGCCGCTTTATTGAGTCAACGCAACTGAGCACCAGCTGAGCCGTATTATAGTTTACTATGATTATAGAAACGTCCATTTTCTTTCGTATAGAGAACTGATTTTTATCGTTTTGTCTTTGACAGGTCGTAACTGAAGCCGTCTTTAATGCCTTTGCAGAGCATCTTCAGCCTACCCCATTTGTCGTGCTCAACCAAGACAATTCGTATAAACTTCCACATATAATATTCCTTGAATATACGGCGCTTTTCATAACAGGTGAACCAATCTTTATGCTTACGATATTTAATAAGGTGGCTTTTTGCTATGCTGTAAGTGCGCTCTCTGCCATAATCGTTGGTAAACAGGTGCATGAAATTATCTTTCTGCGGACGACCAATCGTGTGATAAAGCACGCTGCTGGTGATGCAGGCTATCTTGTAACCAGCCTTTTGCAGGCGAATAGCAAGGTCATGGTCAAGGGCGTCAAGCGGGAAAGTAAGGTCAGCGCCATCAATGGCATTGAGTATTTTTATGGGGAAAACCGCTCCCGAAGTGATAAGCACCCGACGAAAATGCACTTCATCAGTAATAGCCCACGTATCGTTGCCCGCAACGTAAGGCGCAAAAGCCCACAAATTGCCGTCGGCATAATAATGCTCTACCCTTTCGCGATAGAAAGAGAAGTTTGCCCAACGGCTGTCTTGGTCCATTGTCAGCAAAAGGTCGAAGCCATGCTCACGGGCGTAATGCCAAGCATAGTTTATGGCTGGCGCAATGCACAGGTTTTCGCCCGTGCCGTGCCAAATGATTTTATCGGTCAGTTCAGGCAACGCTTCAAGCAACCTCTGCTGAACGTTTTGTCGCAAAGGAGAATTGTCCCAAACTATCAGCGCGTCCAAACTATTGGCATAAAGCCTGATGTTTTCTGCCACTACGCAAATCTCAGGATTATAAAGCGTTACCACGCCGAGCATCTTATACTTAAAACTTAAATTCTCCATACACCTTTTGCCTTTCCTTTCAATATTTTATTTAATTGCACCATGTTTACAAACAAGCCCGGCACGTTGCAGAAACACATTACCGCCATAAACCAAATTATATCATGCGTTAGATTGCTGACAAACCATGCTAACGGGATAAACACAACAGCCATGACGGTCATATAAAGTTGCAGCCGCAAAGCGCCTATGCCGTTAAGAAAATATGAATAGCGAATGCTTAATATATAAAGGAATATATATATTGCCATCATCACTGTCATAGCGAAAGGCACCGTGCAAGCGCCGCCTATCCAAACGCTGTAAATCCACGGCGAAACAACTACCATCAGCACCATCAGCACAGCTATAACCCAAGCCATAAGGTTCATCTTGGCGTTGGCTCGCATTATCCATTGCATATCGCCTCGCTCATAAGCGTCGGTGGTTGCGTTCCAGAAAGGCATACAAACAATAGAGAACAACACCACCATAATGCTTAAATATCTGTAAGTAATCTGATAGGGCGTTACCATTTCGGGCGTGAAAAACTTTGAAATTAAGATATTGGCGGTCATAAACTGAACTATGCTTGCTATTTGCAGCCAGAAGAATCTTACGCCCAAATTGCCCAGTTCAAACACCGAGTGCAGATTAACGCAAGCAATTGACGGGCGCAGTTGCTTAAACTTAACGTAAAACGTGTAGGGATAAGCCAAAAGATAAACCAACAGTGGCGCTGCCGTGTTTACGATTACTATTGACAGAAACGTTGCGCTGTCTGTTTTATACAAAAGCCAAGTGGCAACAAGCGCCACTGTCTGCCCAAGGGTTAGCAGCAGATTGCTGACGGCTGGCAGTTGCATGCCCATATAAACGTTGCCGATAAACTTCAGCACGAAAGTCATGCAAACAAGGGTTACGGCGCTTAGCACAGCCGTTCTTAGCGACGGGATAAGCAGTGTGTCAACGTTCAGGAAAGTGTAAATATCGGCATAATAAACCATTGCCAAAAGCACCGCCAATATTGGCACTACAATCAGCAACAGCATGGCAAGCGTTGAACTTACTACCATGCGCGCCTTGTCTGTTTCGCCGTGAGCAATGTGTGCGGCAAGCCTGTTTCTCAGGCCGTTGCCCAGCCCAATGTCCATTTGGTCTATCCACACAAGCATACTGCTTATCGTCAGCCAAACGCCATTTTGATAAACGCCAAGGCAGTTAAGCGTAAGCGGCACCATAAACAGCACCACCAAAGCCGACCAGCCTTTCAACACAAACGAAACGATTATGTTTTTGGCAAGCAACCCCGTGCGTTGCTCCATCACATTGTTTGACTTTATTTTATCTATTATGCTCATTTATTCTTTGGCAATAATGCTCGGTCGGTTATTTAATGGACTTTGGTCGCCCCTTTAACGAAAAGTGTATCTTGTCTTGGGTGATAAACCACAGCAGCAGTGTCATCTGCATTATCAGCGGCAAGCCTGAGGTGAGAAACTCGTCGTAGAACTGAAGCGCCATAACGTAAGCGAAATACGTGTACATGCAAGTACCAAAGGCGTGGCGATTTTTCATCAGCCTATAGGTTGCGCCTAACAATACGCCATACAAGAAGGCGAAGCAGGCAACGCCAATATGCCCGAAATCAGTATAATAAGGGCGCATAACGGTGTAAACGTTAGTGTACATTGGCACTTGAACGAACTCTTGCAGCGCCTGATGGGTTGTGACGTGACCGTTGAAATACTTCTCGAAATAAAGATAAATGCCCCAAAGCGTGTCTGAACCAAACTGGTCAGAAATAGTCTGGTGAAGGCGACCGAAAGCCACTGGCGCCGACAATACGTACATGCTTAGAAAATCAAACAGCGACTCGTTTTTTGAATAGTTGCTGTCCTCGCCCGAACGTCCGAGGTTAAACACGTAAAACAGCAAAATCAACACACCACCGCAAATAAGTATTGAACGCACGCTGATTTTTCGGCGCTCATACAAAACAAATACCGAGGCGGTGAAAACAAGGAAGAAGGTTATTTTCTCCATATTGCCAACGGCATACAACAGACAGGCTGCAATAATGGTCAGCAGTTGCCACATAGGCACTTTGGGGTAGCGCCAAAGGGCTATCAGCAGCAACACTTCGTTTACGACGAACGTGTAGTTAAGAAAACCGTAGCCGTCGCCGTTAATGGCCAACTCTCTGACGTTCATCATCAGGTCTTGCGTGTCGAACATAGACACAAGTTTATAAATCTGGTAAATATATAACGGCGTGATAATCATGGCAATAACGTACAAGACGTTGAAGAAAAAGGTGTTTGCCTTTATCACGTTTGGGCGGTGGCGGCGCTCGGCAGGCATCAAATTAAACGTAACGAACGAAGTGACGCAAAGTATTGGCACCCACAGCGAAATGTCAATTTTGAACTTGTCCGATAGCGGGTCAAGCATATCGCCCGAAACAGACAGGAAAAACAATATTGCGCCCCAAACCACAAGGGTAATGCTCCACGGCGAGAACAAATCGCCCATTTCTATCGGCTGGGGCTGGCGGCGACGCTCATCATAGAGCAACCAAAGTTTGGTGAAAATCAGCGCCCAAAACATAAACGACAGCCAATAGCCCCAGAAGTGGTCGTTGCTGGCCTTTTGCGGCACAGTGTTGGCGATTATCACGGCAAACGACACGTAAGCCCTTTTCTGCAACGACAATTGGCGCACGTATTGTTCAGAAACTTTTTTGTAATGCTCTGCCGCCAAATCAGCCTCTTTCGACAGCGCCTCGCCCTCCACGATGGCGCTTTGCTCGCTTGCGTCGGTGTTGGCGTCAATAAACCGGGCGTATTTTTCGCTGGCGGCGGCATAGTCACGGGCAGCCTTGTCCAACTCTTTCTTAGCGTTAGCCAAAGCGGCGGCGGCCTTTTGTCGGCGGTGGGTGGTAATGCGGCGCTGCAACTCACAGGTCACGCTGTCAAGCATCTGTGAGGCTACGACTGGGTCTTTGTCGGTAAACTGTATGGTCAGCGTCTGGTGGCGCGAAGAGAAATTGTACTCAATATTGCGCTTCACCGCGCCAACAGTGTCTTCCTCGCCAAGATATTTTGCGTAGCTGACGGCTTTGCCTGCTACCCTTTTGCGGGCTATCGCCTTGGCAAAGTCGTCTGTCTGTAGCATTTGAGCGTAAACGCCCATATCGTTCACACCCGTATTGGCAGCCCCCATTTTGCCGTTAAGTTTTGCCATCATGCTGTTCATGCCAATGGCAAGGTCAACCTCCTTATATTCGTCGCTCAGTTTGGTGGTGGCAGAATATTTCTTAGGCAAAAAGAGCCACACGGCTAAGGCTAACAGCGTGGCTATGGTGGCGGCTATTATGTAGGGATGTTTTTTCAATCTTACTGAAGATTAAAGATTATGATGCTTTTTCTGTTGCGCCACATTAAATAGCCTGTGCGCACAAAGAAGCCCAAAATCATCCAAATTATCAGCGAAACAATCTTCGGGCGGCTGCTGTGCTTTATTGGCACTGATGCGCCCTGAATGGTGGTGAAGGCAGGCGTGCGCTCTTGCACCTTTGCCTTTGCCAACTGCAACTGCTCAACCACTTGCTGATAGATATTGTATTTCAGCTGCATTTCGTTTTCAAGGTCGTCCATCTTTGACCTTACCGACTGCAAAATGGCGTCGGTGTTGGCGTCGCTGAACGAGGCGTATCTCTGGCGAGCCTTTACGTACTGGTCGTGAGCCTCGCCGTAAAGCAGTTTCATGTATTCCAAGTCAACGCGCGCCTTTTTCGTGCGATATTCGGTTATCGCCTTTTGCAGTTGTTTCTGCACGGCTTCAGCCACGGTAGCGGCTATCAGCGGGTCTTGGTCTTCAACGACAATGGTTATTACGTTGGTCTTTTTATCTACTGTGCAGTTTATTTTGCCCTGAATGTTTTTCACCACCTCAAACTCTTTCTTGGTCAGTCTGAAGGGGTTCACCTTGTGAGCGGCGCCCGTGGGCTTCTCGTCAGAGTTTAGACTTTTTATCCAGTTCATCAACAGGGCTTTGGGGTAGTCGTAAAAGGCTATTTTCTGGTGCTTTTGCAGATATTCCTGATAGGTGTATTCTTCGCCAGTCTTGTTTTTCTTGACTTTTACGGGTAACAGGCTCACCACAAACTCGGTTGAGTTCATCAGTTCGGGGTAAATCTCTGGGTAGAGGGCGTCGCCTGTCTGTCCCATGCGCATATTCATGCCCACCATCGACGCCAGCGACGAAATGCTGCCCGAAAAGCCGTTGCCCGACTCTTCCGGTGCCAGCACCACCTCTGACTTATAAACTTTTGGCGTGCCAAACGCTAAAATCACGCCTATGACGCCCGCCACCACCGAATAAATAAGGATTTTGCGGCGGTCAGCCTTCAGCGTTTTCAGCAACTCTATGGTGTTTATATTTATAATTTTGCTTTTCTCTTCCATATTTGATTGTTCTTTTTTACTATTTATAACGCAAAACTCGCCCTTTTATTATACGGCGGGGCGCAACAAAAGCCCCCATGCGAAAAGGGTTGCGGCAAGCAACGATATGATTGTAATTGCAGTTAGCGTTATAATAAAAATATTGGTGACCTCGGAGGGATTCAAACCCTCGACCTTCAGAACCGGAATCTGACGCTCTATTCAGCTAAGCTACGAGGCCTGACGAACAATTATTTTCCCCTTTATTGTCAATTGTCCATTGCCTTTTTAGGCAGGTGCAATTTGTATTTCTTGTCAAATATGTCGCGCACCTTGTTTATTTCAAGGAAGGTTGTGCCGCCGCCCTCGCCAAACGAGCCGCTCAGATAGGCGATATTGTCGTTGATGGCGAGATAGCCCTTCTGGCGCAACATTCTAACGGCTGCCGAGAACAGGTATTCTGCCGACAGGTGTTCTTTCTGATGAATTGGGGTGATGCCGTAGCTGAGGTTGAGCCAGCGTTGCGTCTTCTCCTTGTAGCAGATGGCGAGAATTGGCTCCGGACCACGGAACGAAGCGAGGTAACGCGCCGTTTCTCCCGTTTCACTATCGGTGATGATGCCCTTCACGCCCAGCTTTTCGGTGCTGTCGATGGCGGCGTGGGCAAGGAATTCTTTCAGCGAGCTCTGCCCTCTCGGCAATGGGCGCCATGGTTTCAACAGCTTCGAACGGTTATTTGCCCGACGCCGTTTCGCCGCTGAGCATCAGTGCGTCGGTGCCTGAGAATATTGCGTTGGCAATGTCAGTCACCTCGGCTCTGGTGGGGCGAGGGTTGTTAATCATCGTGTGCAGCATCTGCGTAGCCACGATTACGGGCTTGCGCTTTTCGCGGCACTTGCGAATAATCATGCTCTGAATGCCCGGTATCTGCTCTATCGGCACTTCTATGCCGAGGTCGCCACGGGCTATCATTATGCCGTAAGAGGCGTCGATAATCTCGTCGATATTGTCAACGCCCTCTTGGTTTTCAATCTTTGAAATAATTTTAATGTCAGAGTGGCGTGCGCTCAGTATTGTCTGCACAGCCTTAACGTCGTCGGCAGAGCGTACAAAGCTGTGTGCGATGAAGTCGATGTTTTCGTCAATGGCGAGGTTTATGTTGTTAATATCTTTCTCGGTCAGCGCAGGCAGGTTTACGTGCACGCCAGGTATATTGACGCTCTTGTGCGAGCCCATTACGCCGTCGTTTTCAACCCTTGCAATGAGCATTGGGCCCGTGTTTTCCATCACGGTCATGGCAATGGCGCCATCGTCGATGAGCAGACGGTCGCCCACCTTCACGTCTTTCGTAATGTCAACGTACGACAGGTTTATGATGTCGTGTGTAGAGTTCATTTCGGGGCGGCCGAAAATCTTCACCACGTCGCCCTCTTTATAGGTTATATGGCCGTCAACGGCTGTGGTGCGTATCTCAGGACCTTTTGTGTCAATCAGTATTCCAATGTGTGGCGAAACCGCCCTTACGTTGGCTATAATCTTGCGCAGCCCCTCCTTTGTAGCGTGGGCTGTGTTCATTCTTACCACGTTCATGACCGCAAAAAACAGTTTTCGCTGGAAATCAGGCTCACATCTGAGGTCACTTATCGAACATACAATCTTTGTTTGCTTCATCGCTTTTTCTTATTTATGGTGCAAAGTTACGAAAAAACGAGAGAAAAGCCAAAATCATTTGGGCTTTTCCGAGTGCGAGCAACTTCAACGCAGTTAAAGTTACAAAAAGCCCCGACATCGCACGATGCCAGGGCCCATTTTCTATGCTAAAAAACTCTATAAATTATCAATGCTCATATATTTCTTGAGCTTTGGTTTATTATGTTTTACTCAGCTTTGCTGTTGTCGTTGAACGTAGCGACACGGTTGAACTCAACCTGCTCGAAGAGCTTGTCTGTTGCGCCCATGCCCTTTGTTGTAAGGCGGTCAGCGTCAATCTTATACTTCTTTACGAGAGCGGTCTTAACAGCCTCAGCGCGCTTCTCTGACAGTCTCTGGTTCAAATCCTTAGGACCTTCTGGTGAAGCGTAGCCCTTGATTTCAACCTTTGCGTCAGGGTGGTTCTTCATATAGCTTGCGATAAGCTCGATAGGAGCGTACTGTGCAGGCTCGATAACCGCGCTACCCAAGCGGAACAACACCGTTGGCTGGAGGTTGGTGACAGTCTCTGGCTTAACGTATTTTGGCTTGCTGTTGCACTCGTCAAGAGCCTTTTGCAGGTCAGCGATCTGGCGGTTCTTTGCCGCCAAATCAGCGTCCTTGCCGTTGAG
>CAYTXA010000094.1:0-8414 GCA_964440865.1 uncultured Muribaculaceae bacterium
TTGAGATTAAACAGTTAAAAAGCTATCGGAGAAATTTTCTCCGGACAGCAGTGAATCGTAACCAAAAATAGGAAATTTTTTCCTATATTAAGACAGACTATAGGAGCAGACAAACAATGGACATCATACAGCTAAGGAACACCTACCCCGACCTCGGGCCGGACAACATAGACAGATTTGTGGAAGACGTGCGTACTTCCCTGAGCAGCAGCCAGATAAAGCCGCTGATCGCCATAGGCTTCCTGTCCGACATCGCGGACAGGTTCGACAAGCAGTGGCAGCAGGAAGCCGAAGAACTCGTCAATGTCCACGGGAAGGCTCTCGCCGTGCTCCTACGGGTCCTCTATGAATCCCACACGCTGAATGAACTCTCGCGCCGGATTGTCCAGTTCCTCCGCTGCTCCTCGGCCACAAGGCATCGGACAGAAGACCTCTTCCGCACCGCAGTCCTCGCCACGAGCCGGCAGTGCACCTCCCTCGGAATCACCTGGCAATCAATCAGAAATGCCAAGACCATCGACACCCTTACGTACTTCCTCTGCAACGACTCCGTCTTCGGAGGGGAACCGCTGGAGCCGTTCAGGTTCAGGGGAAAAGGACTGGTCACGGTCAGCGACGGGGTGCTGACCCTGCACTCCTCCCCGGTGCCGGAATCCTCCGCCCTAGCCTTCACGACGGGCGGCGGGACCATGGAAGTCTACACCAGGAACTCCCGCGAGGAGAAGCTGAAGGCATCCATGGCTGACAAGGCCTCAGGCCTCGGCGAGTTCCGTAAGACATTTCTCTACACCCAGAAGGAAGACCACAGGAGCGCAGCCCCGGGTCGGAAGCTCTCCGTCGGGGACACTGTCGCCATCGAATGCCTGAACTTCGACACGGATGACAAGGGATACACCCATCTCCGTGTCCGGGCGCTTGGTGTCCAGGGAGTTGCAGAGGGCTATCTCTGCAACGAGGAGCTGATCAAGGGGGCATATACTGAGGACCTTTTCGACTATCTCTGCGAGAACGACTGCATCCGCGGCGCCAAGGTCATCGAGGCCGGCGACGCTCCGCTGTTCTCGATCAAGGATGCCTACACGAATTTCGCGGTCAGCGAAGCGAGGGAGGACGAGAAGCGGTCCAGCGTCTTCGAGGCGAAGGTCGTCGAGGTGCTGGAGGACAAGCAGCGCATAAACTGGATAACGGCAAGCGGTTACGGGGCGATCTCGTTGATGATGGAAGGCGTCAAGGCGGGGGACATCGCCCTGATGACGATGAAGAACGTCCAGCGGAACAACAACAAGACCTACATCAACATCTGTCCGCCGAAGTACGGATACGACTCTGTCAGCAAACGGTTCGACGCGGACGAGGTGCTCTCGGGGCTGCGGATGAGCCTGGAGGAATACTACAAGGCGGAGGAACAGGACGAAGACGCTGGAGGGCACCTCGCCGGGAGCGACACCGTGTGCACGTTCGCCCAGCTCCTGTCCGAGGGAGGATCCGGCTCGGGGTCGATGGACAAGTACCGGAGGCTGCTGGCGGCGGAATTCCTCTACACTGCTGCCGGAAGTCCGGAGAAGGCCGACCAGCTGGGCGGACAGATAGAATACCTCGGAGACATACTGCAATTCGCTGAAGGAGAGCAGGTCCGGGCTCCGGGAGAGGACACGGCGATGACCGCCGGGGAGGCGTCCATAGTCAAGGCGCTGTCTCTTTTCGGACGGGAAGACGCCGAGCAGAGGATAGTCAATTCGCCGGAGCTGCAGGACACGGGTACTACCTCCGGGGACATTGCGTCCATGGTCATAGCCCTGGCGATTTCGGGGAGGCACGGGGATGAGGTCAAGGTGGACCCGGACGCTCTCAGGCTGGCAATCTGCAGGGAGCTCGGGGTTTCGGACCATTTCAGCAGGAACGACTCCCCCGCCACCGGGAAATACCGCAGCGAGGAGGGGCAGATGGTGGAGTTCAAGTCGTCCTACGTCATGCGCAACGACGGGGGCGGGGCGGACATCGACTACCAGGGACGCGGGCAGGTGTTCGAGGCAGTCTGCGGATTCCTGAACAGCGACGGAGGAGTCGTCTACATCGGTGTCAACGACAGCGGGGACCCGATCGTTTCGGACAATTACGGTATCAAGGGGGACATTGCGTGGTTCAGGAAGAATTTCGGAACAATAGCCCAGAAAAGGGCCCACATGCTGGGGCACGCGGTCACGGAGCCCGATTCGGTCGACCACTACTGCCTCTTCCTCAACAGCGAGAAGGAGCTCTATTTCAAGCCGTCGGTCCAGGGGAATATCATCATAGAGCCGACCCCGAACGGCGACGCGATCAGGATTACCGTGAGGCCGTCCGCTTTCGAAATTGCGTATCTCTACGAGGACAACACCTACAGCAAAGGCATTGCATATCAGCGGAATGGGAACAGGACGGTGCCCATGACGCAAGGTGCTATGACCCAGAGGCTGATGTCGCTGAAGAGCATTTCGAAGGAGGTCGGGTTCATCCCGATGATCCAGGAGGCGATCGACCGGAAGAGGAAGCTGATCTTCAGGGGATATTCGAGCCTCAGCAGCGGGACGGCGAGGGATCGTCTTGTCGTGCCCATAAACCTTTCGTACAATGATGAGTATGTCTACTGCTATGACCTCGACGAGAAGGATTTCCGGCAATTCCGCCTTGCGCGCATAGCGTCCATAGATGCCGCCGTGACTAATCCGGAGTACCCGCACGTTTTCGAGCCGAAGGCGGCGGACATCTTCCGGTGGATCGGCGGGAAGGATTACCACATCAGGGTCAGGATGGACACGGGAGCGAGGAATCTGCTGATGGATGAGTATTCGGCGGCGAGGAATCTGCCGGCGGAGGAGCTGCATGAGGAGGAGGATGGTTCATGGATCCTCGATACGCATGTCCATGGGCTTGAGGCGATCAGGCGCTTCTATCTTGGCCTTGCCGACCGCCTCGAGATCCTTCCCACCGAAGACTCCCCCGCCCTTCTCCGTTCCATCCGCTCCTTCGTCGAGGCCCATCTCTCCCCCGGCGGCAACCCCCGTTCCGAGTAGCAACTCCGCCAGCAGCTCCTCCGGTAGCCGTCCCAGACCTTCGGCCGGCTTAAGGTCAGGCGATTACACGCGAAAAGGTTTTAATCGCGCGCCCGACCGGCCTCAAGGTCAGGCGATTACACGCGAAAAGGGTTTAAACGTGCGCCCGACCGCACTGGGGCCGTTCGGCGGAAAATCTGGTCGATGAAAAGAACGCATTCCCGCTCACCTGGTAGGATTTCCGACCAGTCGAGAGAGATTAAAGGGAGGGACGAAGGGGCGGAAAAGTGCCACATCAATTGGGGAAATCGGGAAATAGATATACCTTTACATTGTAATATTGTAACCGGACAGATATGAAACACATAAGAATCAGATGGCAGGCGTTGGCTTGCTGCGCCGTGGGCCTGCTTATGGCGGGTCTAAGTGGCTGCAGCTCCGACCCCGAAACCATAAAAATCCCAAAGGCGCAGGAGCTCCTTGCCCCGAAAGCGTACTACGGAGTTACGAGCATCGTAGTCCCGACAAGCGTCTCCGCCGTCACCGTAAAGAGCGGCAGCGCAGCCAGGATTGTCGAGATCGGCGACGGGATCGACCTTGGCAATGGGTTCAAGATGGTATCCGTCAAGGTAAGCGCCCCGGAAAAGACGCATTACACGATTTCCTACTATCCGCTGGCGGGCTTTACGGCAAGCACCGCGGAGACCAAGAGCGGCGAGGAGGTTCTGACCCGCGCCGGAGAGGCCCAGAGCGACAGCGAGGAAGTCGATGCTGCTGAGGGTGTTACGGACAACACAGTGACCGAGGGAAGCGACTTCGGAAGGAAGACATTCGTCCCCGTCCCGATCACATACGCATTCGACGACTACAAGACCAATTGGCCGAGCCCGATCCAGCACGAGGACGTCGTGGTCTATGACGAGACCCACAACCACTACCTCCGCTACAAGTTCGCCCACCTCGGCCCGAACGACTACGGCTACTACCTCACAGACGCCTACGACTTCAGCCAGCAGCAGAACCAGAAATGGGTCGCAACCCTCAAGAAGGATTACACCTACTGCGAAGACTGCGCAAGCTGCACCCAGTGTATGCCGTGGGGCTGCTCCTGCGGCTGCGGCAAGACCAATCCCTACTTCAAGGCAAACGGCGACACACCCCAGACTGTTACGGAAATCCCTGACATCGAGGCGCTTCCCTACTCCGAAGCGACCTTCGCAAAGGAAGACATCGCCTCCTTCAGCGAGGACGAGGACTACTCCCTCTACCATAATCATGCATCCGTATTCGCATACGGAGACCTCGACCATGCATTCGACTACTCCGACCTCCAGCATGTGAACGGCGCAGTCCTCGACTATGACATCGAAGCTCGCCTTCCGAAGACCGATGCCCTCGAAGCCGGCAAATACCCCTACGTCAGGATCGTGCTCGAGCTCCGCGCCACCGGCGAATCGAAGATCGACAAGGCATGGATCACTCTCAAAGGCCTCAGCAAAGAGCTCATTGCCCCCGAAGACGACACCTACATCCGTATCGGGAACACCATGTTCAACCAGCATGACGACGCCTCGAAGGCCCAGTTCGGGATCAAGGGCGAAACCATCCACGATGACGGCAGCGTGACCGTCAAGTTCACTAATCTCCGCTGGCTTTCCACGGACGCATTGACCTACGAATACTCCCCGAAGTCGAACCCCGATACCAAGATGATGTTCAACATCGTGCCCACTGCGGCGGACGGGAAGAGGTTCCAGCCGTTCTACAATGTCTACGCGACAAGGGACGAGAACGGACAATGGACTGACATATCGACAGTTGCAGGTGGCGACAAGCCCGAGCTCGTAGTGGAACTCCGCCCGAAGGACGTGACAGAGGAGAACCTCGGCGAATGGAACGCGAAGCTCAAGGACATCATCTGCGACATGAGCAACATCGAGGTCAAGGTCAGGAACTCAGACAACTGGATCTACGGCAATTACGTCTACGCTCCAGTCGGACAGAAGCAGCCGAAGTACCCCTACAACATCACGGATGCATATCCGAACTTCGGAAAGACCGAAGACTGGTACACCACCGCGAACGGAAACGCGATACTGAAATGGTAATTTCCGGCGCGCAATGATTTCTGCCGCATCTCCCAGCCAGGACGGTGCGGCATTTTTTTGCAAGAGACATATATGGACGAGAGAGAAGAAAGGGCCGTATGGCTCAAGAACAACGGGTACAACTGCTGCCAGTCGGTGGTCAAGGCCCTGACTGAGGACGACAAGAGCCTGACAGACAGCGAGAAAGAACTGCTCGGCAACGTGGCGGCAGGATTCCGGACAGGAATGGGCGGGATGCAGGCGAACTGTGGAGCGCTCATCGGCGCCGTGATGGCGGCAGGCCTGCGGACAAAGGACTCGCTCAAGGCCGGGAACCAGGCACGCGAGATCCACCTCCGCTTCACCACCCTTTCCGGCGGCAACATCTGCAAGGTGCTGAAAAGCAGGCGCCCCGACGGCACACCCGTCTGTCCATGCAACGACTGCGTCCGCCACGCCGTCCGCGTCTTCAAGGAAGTCGTCCTCTCCCGCGAAGAGGAGGAATAGCAACCAAATAACCAATAAATATTTTATGAAAACTATCAAGAACATAGCACTCGCATGCGCCGCGATCCTCGCTGGCACAGGCGCCATGGCTCAGCCAAAGCTGAACGCCGACAACATCGACGAGGTGATCGCAGCCATGACACTCCACGAGAAGGCACTCCTAGTGGTCGGCACAGGCTCCGAAGGCCTCAGCACCACCAACCTCGGCTCCCAGGCACGTCTCGTCCCCGGAGCAGCCGGAACCACCCAGGCAATCGAGAGACTGGGCATCCCGATGATCGTCCTCGCCGACGGTCCTGCCGGGCTCCGCATCAACCCCACCCGCCTCTACGACAGCAACACCTACTACTGCACCCACTTCCCCATCGGCACATGCCTATCCAGCTCATGGAACGTGGACCTGGTGGAGACCGTGGGCGCCGCCATCGGCAATGAGGTCCGCGAATATGGCGCCGACGTCCTCCTCGCCCCCGGCGTCTGCATCCACCGCAACCCGCTCTGCGGCCGCAACTTCGAGTACTACTCCGAAGACCCTGTCCTCTCCGGCAACATCGCCGCAGCATACATCAACGGCGTCCAGAGCCAGGGAGTGGGCACGAGCATCAAGCACTACGCCTTCAACCAGCAGGAGACAGCCCGTCTGGGGAACGACGCCCGCGTCGGCATCCGCGCCGCCAGGGAAATCTACCTCAAGAACTTCGAGATAGCGATCAAGAAGTCCAGCCCATGGACCGTGATGTCGTCCTACAACGGCGTCAACGGCCGTCAGACCTCCGAGCGCAAGGACCTCATCACTGACATCCTCCGCGGCGACTGGGGCTACAAGGGCATGGTGATGACCGACTGGTTCGGCGGCACCGACCCCGTCTACCGTGCCGGCAAGACCGACCGCGCAGCCAACATGCTCGCCCTGAACAACCTCATCGAGCCGGGCAGCGCCCAGGACACCAAGGACATCGAGGAAGCAGTCAAGAGCGGCCGTCTGCCGATGGAACAGCTCGACAAGAACGTGCGCGGCATCCTGGAGCTCATCGTGAAGACGCCCCGCTTCAAGGGATACGCCTTCTCCAACAAGCCTGACCTCAAGGCACATGCGCAGGTGACCCGCACATCCGCGTCCGAGGGGACAGTGCTTCTGAAGAATGAATCCGGCACCCTGCCCTTCGGCAAGGACATCCGCAACGTGGCGCTCTACGGAGTCGCAAGCTACAAGCCCATCGCAGGCGGAACCGGCTCCGGCGACGTCCACAGCTCCTACACCATAAGCCTCGTGGAAGGCATGAGGAACAATGGCTACAATGTCGACAACGACATCCTGATGAAGTATACTACCTACATCGACAAGTATGACGCGGAGGTGGCAAAGATGGAGATCGAATGGTGGAAGAACAAGCCTCTGGCTCCCGAGCTCGTTCCGAGCGACGCAGAGCTCGCAAAGAGCGTTGCCGCCAATGACGTAGCTGTCATCACCCTCCAGCGCCTCTCCGGCGAGGGTTCCGACCGCAGCGCGAAGGACTTCAACCTCTCCGAAGGCGAGCGCCAGCTCATCGCCAAAGTCACCGAGGCGTTCCACAAAGCCGGCAAGAAGGCCGTCGTCGTGCTCAACATCGGCGGAGTGATCGAGTCCGCATCGTGGAAGGACATTCCCGACGCAATCCTGCTTCCATGGCAGTGCGGCCAGGAGTTCGGCAATTCCGTAGCCGACATCCTCGCCGGCGTGCAGTCGCCTTCGGGAAAGCTCCCGATGACATGGCCCGTGAACTTCATGGACGTGCCTTCGTCCAGCAACTTCCCGCTCGACGCCCTGGAGATCGGATTCGAGGACACAGACCTCACCCGCTACAAGGACGTCAAGAACGTGGGCTACACCAACTATGACGAGGGCATCTACGTAGGCTACCGCTACTTCGACACCTACGACAAGACCGTGAGCTATCCGTTCGGCTACGGCCTGAGCTACACCACCTTCGCCTTCAGCAACCTGCGCCTCGCCGACAACGGCGACAGCATCGAAGTCAGCGTGGACATCGAAAACACCGGAAAGAGCGCCGGCAAGGAAGTAGCCGAGGTCTATGTCAAGGCCGCCAAGGGCCGTCTCGACAAGCCCGCCCAGGAGCTCAAGGCCTTCGCCAAGACCCGCCAGCTCCAGCCCGGCGAAAGCCAGACGTTGAAGATGACCGTCGCCAAGCGCGACCTCGCCTCCTTCAGCGAGAAGCAGAGCGCCTGGGTTGTGGATCCCGGCCAGTACACGTTCCGCGTCGGCTCGTCCAGCCGCGACATCCGCCAGACCGCTTCCATCAAGGTCGGCAAGCTCACCGAGCAGGTCAGCCGCTCCCTCGCCATGGTCGAGGAGTAGGGACCAGCGACCCCGCTGCTTATAGAATCTTGCACACAGTCCGTACAAATTCGGATGTGTGCCAGATTTTTCATTAAAAAGTTTTGAGAAATAGCCAACTTTCAGTATATTTGATATAGAATGATGGAGAGGTATACAACCATCTTGCCCTTAACAAATGGCAAGTAGAAACCTTTCTAGAAAACGGAAGAACTGAAGTATTTTATTTAAATAATTTCAAGGCAAAATGGGTTGGCTAATCTTTTTATTGATACTCACAATTATTGCGTTTTCTTGTGAATGGTATCTCCTTGGGGGAATTCTAGCGGCATTTTGGGTCATTATTCTAATGATTATCATTGTCATTTCTATCAATAAAGATGAAGAAAAGAAGGAAGAGGCTGAAAGGAAAGAAAAAAGGAAAGCAGAAAGAGAGGCTCATCTTGCTGAACT
>CAYTXA010000095.1:0-3080 GCA_964440865.1 uncultured Muribaculaceae bacterium
GCTTGCCCGAGGAACATCATCGAGCTGAGGGCAAAGGGTCCGCGCGGCATGAGGATGGTCGTGGAGTGTGTCAACAAGGACAAGGGTCCGGTGGCGAAGAAGGCTTGCGCGAATGCGTGCATCGGCTGCGGTCTTTGCTTCAAGACCTGCCAGCACGGTGCGATTGTCTTCGAGAACAACGTAGCCTACATCGACTACACCAAGTGCAAGCTCTGCCGTGAGTGCGAGGCTGTCTGCCCGACAGGCGCAATCCACAGCATCAACTATCCGAAGCCTCTGGACAAGGAGGCCGTGAAGGCGAGAATCGCCGAGCGCAACAAGAAAGCCCGCGAGGCTGCCAAGGCAGCCGCAGAGGCTGCAAAAGCACAGGAGGTAAAAGCATGAGCAAGACATTCCGCATAGGTGGCGTGCACCCTGGAGACAGCAAGATCTCGAGAGAATGTGCGATCGAGACGCTGCCCGTTCCGCCCAAAGTATACATCTCCCTTTCCCAGTGTATCGGAGCTCCTACCAAGCCCCTCGTCGCTCCCGGCGACAAGGTCAAGGTGGGCCAGCCAATCGCCGAGCCGGGAGGATTCGTTTCCGCCTACATCCACTCTTCCGTTTCCGGAACAGTGAAGTCTGTCGCCCCGAGGCCTGACCTTGCCGGCAAGCCCCAGATGTGCGTCGAGATCGACGTGGAGGGGGACGAATGGGCAGAGGGAATAGACACATCCAAGGATCTCGTGACGAAGATTCCCGAGGACAACAAGGCTATCATGGACAAGATCCGCCTCGGCGGCATCGTCGGACTTGGCGGCGCCACGTTCCCGACCCATGTCAAGCTTTCCCCGCCTCCCGGAAACAAGTGCGAGATGCTGATTATCAACGGCTGCGAGTGCGAGCCTTTCCTGACCTGCAACTTCCGCTATCTTCTCGAGAGAGGAGAGCAGGTTGCCGTAGGAACTGCTATCCTGATGCAGGTTCTCGGTGTCAAGGTCGCCACGATCGCGATCGAGGACAACAAGCCCGAGGCGATCGCCCACATGAAAGATGTGGTCGCATCTCTGGCTAAGAACGATTCCCGCTACAACGGGATCACGGTTCTCCCGATGATGACCAAGTATCCGGAGGGAGGCGAAAAGCAGCTGATCGACGCCGTAATGGGACGTCAGGTAGGCTCCGGTGCGCTGCCTATCTCCGTCGGCGCAGTGGTCCAGAACGTTGCCACCGCTTTCGCCGTATATGAGGCGGTGCTGAAGAACAAACCTCTGATTTCAAATACGCTGACGTTTACCGGAACCGCCCTCAAGGCTCAGCACAACTATGAGGTGAGGGTCGGAACTCCGATCTCCTACATCATTGAGCAGGCCGGCGGAAAGCCAGACGAGGCAGTCAAGGTGATCAGTGGAGGCCCCATGATGGGAAAGGCGATATCCAACCTGGATGCTGCAACCGTCAAGGGCACTTCCGGACTTCTCTTCCTGACAGAGGCAGAGACAAAGCGCAAGGAACCCTCCGCATGCATCCGCTGCGGGAGATGCGCCGCCGCCTGCCCGATGGGACTCGAACCGTTCCTCCTCAAGAAGCTCTCTGTTGCCGGAAGAGTCGACGAGCTTGAGCAGAACGCCATGCAGGACTGCATCAGCTGCGGCTGTTGCCAGTTCAGCTGCCCGGCAAACATTCCGCTCCTGGACTACATGACCCAGGGCAAGGGACAGGTAATGGGTGTGATCAAGGCTCGCGCCGCTGCCGCAAAGGCTGCAGCAGCAGCCAAAGCCGCGACTGCCAATAAATAGAAATCAGCACCATGAGCAAATTATTAGTTTCTCCGTCGCCGCACATCCATTCCAGCGTTTCCACCAAGTCGCTGATGACGGACGTCGTCATCGCGCTGCTGCCGGCGATTCTTGTTTCGATAGTATTCTATGGCCTGAAGGAAATCCTCGTGCTCGCTGTCAGCGTAGGCTCCTGCCTTCTGCTCGAGTGGGCGATCACGAAGTATCTTCTCCGCAAGCCCAGCACGATCGGCGACATGTCCGCCGTCGTGACCGGACTCCTTCTGGCGATGAACCTTCCGTACACGACTCCCTGGTGGGTTGTCTTCATCGGCGCAGCCGTCGCGATCGGCGTCGCCAAGATGACATTCGGCGGACTCGGACAGAACATCTTCAACCCGGCAATCGCCGGCCGTGTGTTCCTGCTTGTCTCCTTCCCGACCTATATGACCCATTGGGAGATGCCCCAGGGCCTGTTCGGAGCTGATGCCGTTTCCGGCGCCACCCCTCTCGGCCAGATCAACGAGGCTGTCCTCGCCGGGACTCCTATCACGGACATCGTGTCCAAGTATGACTACGGCACGATGCTTTTCTCCGCAATCGGAGGTTCCGCCGGCGAGATTTCCGTCATAGCTCTTCTCCTCGGATTCGTATACCTGCTCGTCCGCAGGGTCATCAAGCCCCACATTACCCTGTCCATCCTCGGCACCGTGGCCCTTGTTTCCCTGATTTTCTGGCTTGCAGACCCGACCCGCTTCACGGATCCTCTCTTCAACCTCCTCACCGGCGGTCTTATCCTCGGCTCCTGCTTCATGGCAACCGACTATGTGACATCGCCTATGAGCGTCAAGGGCTGCATTGTGTTCGGTATCGGCATCGGATTCATCACCCTGATGATCCGCTACTTCGGATCCTATCCTGAAGGCGTTTCCTTCGCAATCCTCATCATGAACTCGACGGTTCCGCTCCTGAACAGGTGGTTCCATCAGAAAAAGTACGGGAGGGCATAAATCATGGCAGCAAAATCCAATATTGTTTCGATGACACTGGTGCTGACTGTCACCTGCCTTGTCTGCTCCGCGATTCTCGGAGTCGTCTATGCGGTGACCTACGATCCTATCGCCCAGACCAATGCCAATATCCTTAAGGCTTCCATCAGCGCAGTCCTTCCCGAGGCGGAAGGCGCCGAACTTTCCGAGGCCCAGCCTCTCGAAGTCGGCGGGCAGGATTCCGAGTACTACACTCTCTCCAAGGACGGGGAGACGGTAGCCTATGCGGTACGTTCCACGACAACCGGCTTCGGCGGAGCTCTTACCCTCATGG
>CAYTXA010000095.1:3090-8243 GCA_964440865.1 uncultured Muribaculaceae bacterium
TACGAACAGCAAGATCCTCTCCGTCAAGAAGGACGGCGACGTCGATGCCATCACGGCTTCCACGATCACCAGCAGGGCCTATACCCTTGCCGTCAAGAATGCTGCTGAGGCAATAAAGACGCTTTCCAAATAAAGGAGGAACACAGAATGACTAAGTTACAACTCATAACAAAAGGCCTGGTCAAGGACAATCCGACTTTCTCCCTTGTGCTCGGAATGTGTCCGACCCTTGCCACAACGACATCTGCCGTCAACGGACTCAGCATGGGACTTGCAACCATGTTCGTGCTGATCCTCAGCAATATCGCCATATCCCTGATCGCACGCGTGACCCCGGACAAGGTCCATATCCCTGTCTACATCGTGGTCATTGCGACATTCGTGACCGTCCTGCAGTTCGTGATGCAGGCCTACACGCCGGCGATGTACAATACCCTCGGCCTGTTCATCCCGCTGATCGTAGTGAACTGTATCATCCTCGGCCGTGCGGAGGCTTTCGCGTGCAAGCACAACGTCGTAGATTCCGCTCTTGACGGACTCGGAGTAGGACTGGGCTTCACATGCTCCCTGACGGTAATCGGCATTATCCGTGAGATCCTCGGAAGCGGAAGCATATTCGGGATGAAGTTCATCGCCGGAGACGGCATCCTCGCTTTCGTGATGGCACCCGGAGCATTCCTCGTGCTTGGCTACCTCATGGTGCTTTTCAACAAGTATCTTGCAAAGGAATAAAGCAGTCTGAACCATGGAAATACTTCTCATCATTGTTTCGGCGATATTCGTCAACAATATCGTCCTCGCGCAGTTCCTCGGAATCTGCCCGTTCCTCGGGGTATCCAAGAAGACTTCGACTGCGACCGGCATGAGCGCCGCGGTTGCCTTCGTGATAACCCTCGCAACGCTTGTTACCTATCTCCTCAACAAGTACCTTCTCGTTCCCGCAAACCTCGAGTTCCTGCAGACCATATCCTTCATCCTGGTCATCGCATCCCTCGTGCAGGTTGTCGAGATCGTGCTGAAGAAATCGGCTCCCGCCCTGTATCAGGCCCTGGGAATCTTCCTCCCGCTGATCACCACGAACTGCACCGTCCTCGGAGTTGCCATCACGGTGGTTACCAAGGAGTTTACCTTCGGCCAGCCGTCCCACATGCTCGGTCTCGGCGAGGCTGTGCTCTATGCGTTTGCAACATCCCTTGGCTACGGCCTTGCCATGATCCTCTTCTCCGGAATCCGTGAGCACCTGGATCTCAACGACGTGCCGAAGCCCTTCAAGGGTCTGCCCATCGCGCTTATTTCGGCCGGTCTTCTCGCCATGGCCTTCATGGGATTCTCCGGAATCGCTTGATTCCGGGAAAAATTGTGTATATTAGTCTTAAATATCTAGCAATATGAAGAAAATTCTTGCAATTCTTGCCGGAGTACTCTGCTTTGCAGCAGTCGCTTCCGCGCAGCCCAGGGCCATCGGTCTTCGTGCCGGATGGGGAGGCGAGCTTTCCTATCAGCACAACATGGGCGAAAATTTCTTCGAGGCTGACCTCGGATTTTTCAGCGAACATGGATTCTATCTGACTGGAATCTATGACTTCCTGTTCCCTGTTCAGGAGAACTTCCACTTCTACGCTGGCCCCGGAGCTTCCTTGGGTTCCTACAAGCACGATGACGACGAGTTCTTCGATTTCGGTCTTGCAGGACAGATCGGTATGGAGTACTGCTTCAACGTGCCTCTCCAGCTGTCTCTCGACTGGAGGCCTATGTTCAGCTTCCACAGCGGAGATTTCTACGGGAATTACTTCGCGCTGGGCTTCCGCTACCTGTTCTAGCAGCCAGCGAAACCATCTACACGAGGGTGACCAGAAATTCTGGTCGCCCTCTTTTTTGATGGCTGTCGCCGGAGGGGATGGTCTCCGAAGGGCTCCGTTCCGCAGCTCCGCTGCTTCACTCCGGCCCCTCCCAAAGCCATCTGCGTCATTCGCTTCGCGAATAACTTGCTGTCTTCGGGCCCTTCCCCCTGCCCGTGTGCGGGGGTGCACACGCCTTCGGAGACCATCCCCTCCGCCTCCTGAAGCGCCATCAAAAAAGAGGCTAACCCAATTTTAGCGGAAAGATTTTGTAAATTTGTCCTGTTAGACACAAAGACATGGACTACAGGAAATTGACGGAGGAGGAAATCTCCCGGCTGACGGCAGCAGGCTGTACAGCGGATTCATGGGACAACGTACAGGTGGCATGGGGGAAAGAGTCCTATGCCGACCACATCTCGGAGGCTCATTTCTCGGGCGAAATCAGGCTCGGGAAGATGGACAAGGTGTTCACCCTTGCCGGAGGCATACCCTGCCGGAGCGGAATCCGCGGGGCAAGGCTGCATAATGTTACGGTCGGAGATGACACCCTGATCACCAACATCGGAGAATACATTGCCAACTACAGGATCGGCGACCGCTGCCTGATAGACAACGTGGACGTGATCTACGTGGGCGGCGAGAGCAGCTTCGGGAACGGGATCGAGGTCTCCGTGCTGAACGAAACGGGAGGCAGGGAGGTCATCATCACGGACCGTCTGACGGCCCAGACAGCTTATGTAATGGCTCTGTACCGCCACAGGACAGAGCTGCACGAAAGACTTTCGGAGATTGCCAGGAGATACGTGGAGAGCGTGAAGTCTTCCGTCGGCACCATCGGCAATGACGTGACAATGCTCAAGTCCGGAGCTGTCATGGACGTCCGGATTGGGGACAACTGCCAGATAACGGGCGTCATGAAGCTGCAGAACGGCAGCATCAACAGCAATTCCTTCGACCCTGTCCACATCGGCAACGGCGTGATTGCCAAGAACTTCATCATATCCAGCGGCGCACGTATCGGAGACGAGGCGATGGTCGAGGACTGCTTCGTCGGCCAGGCCTGCCGCCTTGGACATGGATATTCCGCCTCGCAGTCGCTCTTCTTTGCGAACTGCCAGGGCGAGAACGGCGAGGCCTGCGCCATATTCGCGGGCCCGTTCACTGTAAGCCACCACAAGAGCACCCTTCTGATCGCAGGCTACTATTCGTTCATGAACGCAGGGTCTGGGTCGAACCAGAGCAACCATATGTACAAGCTCGGCCCGATCCACCAGGGAATCCTCGAAAGGGGCTCAAAGACCGCTTCCGATTCCTACCTGCTATGGCCGGCGAAAGTCGGAGCCTTCTCCCTCGTTATGGGGCGCCATGTCACCCATTCCGACACCTCCAGCCTTCCGTTCTCCTATCTGATTGAGCAGAAGGGCATTTCATATCTCGCGCCCGGAGTCAACCTCCGGAGCGTGGGCACTATCCGCGATGCCAAGAAATGGCCTAAGAGAGACGGGAGGAAGGATCCCGACAAGCTCGACATCATAAACTACAACCTGCTGAGCCCCTACACGATCCACAAGATGTTCAAGGGCCTCCACATCCTCGAGAATATCCGCAGGGCGTCCGGACAGCTTTCCGACACATATTCCTACCACAGCACCACGATCACGAACCATGCCCTGGGCGAAGGACTGAAGTATTACAGCATAGGCATAACGAAGTTCCTGGGCAACTCGCTGATTTCCAGGCTTACGAATCTGCCTGAGGGAGCCGGCGACGAGCAGATCCGCGCCATGCTCCGTCCCGACAGCGAAGACGGACGGGGAGACTGGGTGGACCTTGCGGGACTGATTGCCCCGAAGACCGTTGTCGATGCCTTCCTCGACAGGGTGGAGTCCGGCGAAGTGGATACGCCGGAGGCTCTCAGCGCCGGCTTCTCCAGAATGCAGGAAAACTACTATTCCTACGAATGGACATGGGCCTACGACAAGATCAAGGAGTTCTTCAACATCGACCCCCAGACCATCACGGCGAAGGATGTGGCGTTCATTGTCAAGAGGTGGAAAGATGCCGTCGTAGGGCTTGACAACATGCTCTATGAGGACGCCAAGAAGGAGTTTTCGCTGTCCAGCATGACCGGGTTCGGTGCGGACGGCTCGAAGGAGGAGAAGGTCAAGGATTTCTCGACCGTGCGCGGAGATTTCGACTCCAATCCGTTTGTGATGGAGGTGCTGGACCATATCCGGCGCAAGACAGCTCTCGGCATGAACCTGATTTCCCGTCTTAGAAAGTGATTTGCCATGAAGACTGTAAGAGAGCTGAAGGACTCCGGAGAGATGTATCCCGCCAAGGGCGATCCCGTCCTTCTGGAGGAGCTCTCCCGCTGCCAGCAGGAGATTTTCGAGATAAACCAGATGCATCCTGGCCAGGCGGAGGAACGTGACGAGCGTATCCGTCGCCTGCTGGGGCGCTGCGGCAGCCATTTCCATGTCAATGCGCCCATCTTCCTGGATTTCGGGTACAATGTCGAGGTGGGCGACTATTTCTTCGCGAACTTCAATCTCACGATCCTGGACGAGAACAAGGTGACGTTCGGGGACCATGTCTACATTGGTCCGAACTGCTCGTTCTATGCAGCTGGGCATCCTCTCGACCGGAAGATGAGGGACGATGACTACGAGTATGCCCTGCCGATCCATGTCGGCGACAGCGTCTGGTTCGGAGGGAATGTCACTGTGGTTCCGGGAGTTACGATCGGCAGCAATGTGGTCGTCGGCGCAGGTTCCGTCGTGACAAAAGACATCCCTGACAACGTCGTCGTGGCAGGAAATCCCGCCCGCGTCATCAGGGAACTCAAAGGGTGATTCAGCAGGGATTCGAACCCTGGACCCACAGCTTAGAAGGCTGTTGCTCTATCCAGCTGAGCTACTGAACCGGAGCCGCAAATATACGGATTTTTCCCGAATACCTATACCGTCAGGGCATTGAAATATCCCGGGAACAGGACGCACGTGATCAGGTATCCGACGATGGTCGAAACAACTACGCTGATGAGTCCCGGCATCATGAAGCTGTGGTTGAGGAGGTACTTTCCGATCACCGTGGTGCCGGAGCGGTCGAAGTTGACCGTAGCGATATCGGAGGGGTAGTTCGGGATGAAGAAGTATCCATAGACGCTCGGGAGTACTCCGAGGAGGACCGGGCCGGGAATTCCAAGGGAATAGGCGAGCGGAAGCATTGCAACGACGACGGCGCCCTGCGAGTTGATCAGAACGGAGACGAGGAAGAATACGAATGCGATGCTCCACGGATATTTGGCCA
>CAYTXA010000096.1:0-8209 GCA_964440865.1 uncultured Muribaculaceae bacterium
CACGATCACGCATCCGCCTTCGATCTTCGGGTTGTCCTCGATGTTGTGGCGGAGTGCCTTCTCCGCGATGTCCTGTATGTCCACGTCAAGGGTCGTGCGGATGTCGTGCCCGTCCTCGGCACGCGCCCAGGTGCTGTCGTAGTTGTGGATCAGGCCTCGGTTGTCCGTGACTTTCATCCACTCGTAGCCCTCCTTGCCGTGGAGCACGTAGTTGAACTTCCCCTCGATTCCGATCATGTTGTTGCCGTTCGAGTTGCGGTTGTCCTTGACATAGCCGATTGCCCTCCGGGCGAGAGTCCCGTACGGGTACTGGCGCGTGTCCTTCTTCTCCACTATGAGACCTCCCTTGTAGGCTCCCTCGTTGAAAAGCGGCAGCGACTCGATGGTCTGGAGCGTCTCATGGTCGACCTGCCGGCCCATCTTGACGTAGCGCGCTCCTTTCTCCCTGCTGCTGATTATCAGGTTGTAATACTCGTCGGCGCTCTTGTCTCCGAATATGTTGGCAAGTCCTCCGGAGAGGGACTTTGCCTTCTCGCGCCACTCTTTCTCCTTCTCCGGCTCGTCGGCGTAGATGTCCTTCAGCACGGTGCAGTCCATGTAGATCTGGTACATGGGAGTCGAGATGGCGAAGGGACGCCCGTCGCGTGCCAGGATGGCTCCTCTCACGGGGTCGAGCGTGATGCGGGTGTTGTGCGGGTGGAAATACTGCGCGATCGACGGGTCCGGCTCATAGGTTGCCTGGATCTGGACGATGCGCGCGACCACCACGATGGCTGCCAGGATGAACAGACGGTAGAACCAGGTCAGGATCTTCGAGATCCTGTCCTTTTTCTCTGTATTTTGTCCCTTCTGTGCCATTGTCTATTTCTTTTCTATCGTGGTGGCCGGATTCTCCGGTATCCCGATGATGGATCCCTGCTCCTGCAGGAGATCCTCTATTTTGCTGATGCTGTTGAGCCTCTCGATCTGGACCGTCTTCTGGGCATGGTAGATCTTCAGGTCGCTGAGTGTCTCCTTGTTGTCCTCGACCCTGACGAGAGACTTGTCCACTTTCATCCCCAGCCAGATTGCGATCCAGAAGAGGAGGAAGGTGTAGATGATGTGGAGGAAGTACTTGTGCGCATGGATCCTCATCAGCAGCTCGCCGTCGTAGACAGCCTTGATGGTGTTGATGAAGGTCAGCAATATTTTCGACGGCCCTGTCATGGCTTTGCCTCCTCTTCAGTTTTTTCCGCTATCCTCATCTTTGCGCTTCTGGCGCGGGAGTTAGCGGCAATTTCCTCGTCCGACGGGATTACGGGCTTCCTTCCGACTGCACGCAGCGGGGAGGCGACGTTCCCGTAGATGTCTTTCTCGAGATTCCCCTCGATGTTGCCGGTGCGGATGAAATTCTTGACCATCCTGTCTTCCAGCGACTGGTAGGTGATGACAACGAGCTTTCCTCCCGGACGCAGGCACTCGGTGGCCTCGGACAGGAACTTCTCGAGGGAGCGCATCTCCTGGTTCACTTCTATGCGGAGGGCCTGGTAGACCTTCGGCAGGAACTTGTGGGCGGCATTCTTCGGGGCGGCGGGCTCGAGGGTCTTGTTCAGGTCGAATGTCGTGGCTATCGGCCTGGATTTCACGAGAAGAGCCGCTATCCGACCTGCGTTTTCGACCTCTCCGTAGAGGCGCAGTATGCGCGCGAGATCTGCCTGCTCGTAGCCGTTCACGATGTCGGCGGCTGTCTTTCCGGACTGGTTGTCCATCCTCATGTCGAGGGGTGCGTCGAAGCGGAAGGAAAAGCCTCTTTCCGGGGTGTCGAACTGATGGGAGGAGACTCCGAGGTCGGCGAGCACGCCGTCCGCCTTGGCCTTTGCCCTGAGGTCGCCGACACTTATCTCCTCGTCCTCCCTGCTGCGGAAGTCTTCCATGAGGAAATTGTGCACGAACCGGAAATTCCCATGAATCAGGGTCAGCCGGGGGTCCGAAGGCTTGTTCGCTATGGCATCAACGTCACGATCGAAGGCGATGACCCTTCCCTCCGGAGTTAAGCGTGAAAGAATCTCCGAAGTGTGCCCACCGCCTCCGAATGTGGCGTCTATATATGTTCCTGATGGATTGCCTACGAGAGCCGATACGCTCTCGTCCAATAGGACTGGGGTATGATACTCAGACATCTGCGGCCTCCTCTATCTCTCTCGGGACAGTTCCTGGGCCAGCGCAATGTAGTCTTCTTCGGGAAGGAGGGCCTCTTCGAATTTCTCCCTGGCCCAGATCTCGATCTTGTAGTCACCGCCTAAGAACACGACCTCTTTTGTTACACAGATTTCCGCAAGAAGTTCCGAGGGGATCGTGATCCTTCCGACCTTTGAGTCGGGAACGACCAGCGCCCTGTCGAGCATGTATCTTCTCCAGAACTTCGCGTGACGACTGTCAAGCAGGTTGAGCTTCCCCTTCAGCTCTTCGCTCTGACGCTGCCACTCGGAAAGAGTCAGCATCTCGAGGCAGGGGGAATAGATGTCCTTATGGATGACGAACTTGGCTTCTTCACTCCCGGGTACGGCATTCTTGAACACCGCGGGGAGAACGAGTCTCCCTTTGTCGTCCAGCTTTGCAGATGCTTTACCGATGAATGTTGCCATAATCTCTTGTCTTCACGCTTTACTCGCAAAGATAGAGATAATTTTCCACATTGTTCCACCTTTTTCCACTTTTTTCCAAAATGGCGGAGAAGGTTGCCTTTTTCTCGGTCTAATCTATTGATAGTCAGAGGAGAGGAGCGAACAGGCGGATGATGTACTCCATAGCTTTTTCATACCACGGACGCTCCGCCCATGAAGCCGCCCCGATCTCTTCGCACTGGCGCAGGTCATTCTCGAAGACCTGCTTCGCCCTTTCAGCCGCGGGGGAGTCGTAGATGTAGGTGTTGACCTCGTAGTTTATGCTGAAGCTTCGATTGTCCATGTTCGCCGTCCCCACGCTGGAGAGGTAGTCGTCGCTGACGAAGGTCTTGCAGTGCATGAAGTTTCCGTTGCGGAGGAAAACACGCACTCCGGCATCGAGACATTTGGAGAAGAAGGCCTTGTTTGCCGGCCCCATGAAGATGTTGTCTGCCTTGCGGGGAATCATCAGCCTGACGTCGACTCCGGAAAGGGCTGCTGCCTGGAGCGCACTCATTATGCTTTCGGGTGGAACGAAGTAGGGCGTCTGCATCCAGATGTATTTCCTGGCATGGGTTATCGCCCACTCATAGCTCATCCTTATCAGGCCCCACTCCGAGTCCGGCTCGTCTGGGACAACCTGCATGAGGGTGCCATGTCCTTCGCCTCGGAAGGGTTCCAGCGAAGGCTCGAAATATTCCATCAGCGGGCGCCTCAGAGTGCCTCCGCCGGTGATCCATGAATCCATGAAAATGTACTGGAGCGATGCCACTGCCGGGCCGGTGATGCGCATGTGGGTGTCTCTCCAGCGATGGAAGTAGTTGTCGTTTATGTTCATTCCTCCCGTGTACCCGATCTTTCCGTCGATTACAACTATCTTCCTGTGGTTGCGGTAGTTGAGCATGGTCGTGAGCGCGAGGATATGGCTCCGGGGATTCGTGAACCGGATCACTTCCACCCCTGCCTTCCGCATCTTGGCGTAGTACCTTCCGGGAATCGGGAAATTGGCTATGTTCTCGTGGATGAACCGTACCTCAACTCCTTCGGAGGCCTTCTCCATCAGCATCTCGCGTATCGCTTTGCTCCCTTTGTCGTTCCCGAAATGGAAATATTCCATGTGGATGGAATGCTTTGCAGCGGCGAGGTCGGCCATCAGCAGCTCGAATTTCCTGCTGCCCTCAGTTATCAGTTCGAAGTCGTTCCCGTCCGTGACAGCGCACGAGGGCATAGTCCCGAGCATGGTTGAGAACTGCCTGTAGTATTCCTTCACTTCCGAAAGGGTGTCTGTCCCGTACAGGATCTGCAGCAGCCGCGGGGAGGCTTCCTTCTCGAAAAGGGAGCGGAAACGGGCATGCTTCCGGTCGAATATCCAGTGGTGACGGAGGTTGATGCCGAAAAGGAGATAAAGGATGATGCCGAGGACGGGGATGAAAGTGATGACAAGGAGCCATGCCAGCTTTCTTCCCGGATCTCCGTCGTCGGCGATGACGACAAGGACGATCCCAAGAATCAACAGTCCGAAGAGAACGGAAAGTATGATCTTGAGAGCCATTGTGTTATGCCAGCTTGCAGAGGAGCGTTGCGGGGGTGCAGCCTGTCACGGTCACGTCCGCGTAGTCCCCGGGCCTTAGTCCCGAGCCTGAGAACACGCACATCTTGTTTGTGGTTGCCCTGCCGCAGAGTTCTTCCGGATTTTTCTTGGACGGGCCTTCTACAAGGACCCTGAACGTCTTTCCGATGTCCCGCCTGTTGCTTTCGAGGGAGCATTGGGCCTGGAGGGCGATTATCTCCTCGAGGCGACGGGTCTTTACCTCCTGCGGCACGTCGTCGGGGTATTTCTTCGCCGCGAGGGTGCCTGGACGTTCGGAATAGTAGAACATGAACGCCGCGTCGAAACATACTTCCCTGAATAGGGAAAGGGTCTGCCGGTGGTCTTCTTCGGTCTCGCCGCAGAATCCCGCGATGACATCCGTTGTCAGGCCGCAGCCCGGGAGGACTTCGCGTATCTTCCTGACTCTCTCGAGGTAAACCTCGCGGGTATAGCGCCTGCGCATCTTCTCGAGCATGGCGTTGCTGCCGGACTGGACGGGGAAGTGGATATGCTTGCAGATGTTCTCATGGGCGGCCATGGTATAGAGCACATCATCGCTGATGTCCTGCGGGTTGGAGGTTGAGAAGCGGACTCTCAGTTCCGGGCTCACCCCTGCCACCATTTCCAGCAGCTTGGCGAACGAAACGTCCTCCCAGTGGTATGAATCCACGTTCTGCCCGAGCAGGGTCACTTCCTTGTAGCCCTTGCTGAACACGTCGCACGCTTCCCTCACGATGGTCCTGGCGTCGCGGCTGCGCTCCGCGCCCCTTGTGTAGGGCACTACGCAGTAGGAGCACACGTTGTTGCATCCTCTCATGATCGAGATGTAGGCGGACACTCCGCCGGAGTCCGTGCGGACCGGGGAGATGTCCCCGTAAGTCTCTTCTATGCTGAGTCTTACGTTGATCTGGGGATTGTCAGGGGCGACGGCTTCCAGCATCCTGGGAAGGTCGCGGTAGGAATCGGGGCCGGCGACGAGGTCGACCTTGCGGCTCGCAAGAAGCTGGTCCTTCAGGCGCTCTGCCATGCATCCGACGATGCCGACGATGAGCCCGGGGTGGCTCTTGCGCTTGGAATCGAATACTCCGATCCTGCCCCAGATGCGCTGCTCCGCATTGTCGCGGACGGAGCATGTGTTCGCCATGATGATGTCCGCCTCGTCTATGTTCTCCGTGCGGGCGTAGCCGTGCTTTCCCAGTATGGAATAGATTATCTCCGTGTCTGCCACGTTCATCTGGCAGCCGTATGTCTCGATGTATAGTTTCTTGTTCATGTCCTGGGCAAAGTTATGTATATTTTTTCATATCTTTGTTTCTTATGAGAATCCGTCAGATAGTCTTCATCGTCCTTGCCGCAGTGCTTCTGGCAGGCTGCGGAAGGCTCAAGGATATAGCCGTGACGTCCTGTGCGCTCGATTCCCTGACCCCGCGCGGTTTCAGGGGGCTCGACGCCGAACTGCTCGTCGGCATCAACAACCCGGCCCTCGAGATCGGGGTCGAGGACATCGAAGGGGTGCTCTACATGGACGGCACGCCTGTTGCTACATATACGGCCGATCCCCTGAAGATCCAGGGACACACCGAGACCGTATATCCGGTCAAGTGCGGTGCCGTAATCGACGGGAACCTCTCGCTGATGGATTTCCTGGGGATGGCGGTCTCTTTCGACCCGGAGCGCTTCACGACAGATATCCACGCTAAGGTGAAACTCCATAGCGGAGTGTCCAAGGCGTTCACGCTCAAGAAGATACCTCTTTCGAAGTTCATGTCGGACGACAAGGAGCCGCGCCAATACGACAAGATATGAAAAAGACAATAGTTGCCATTATAGTACTGCTGCTGGGGGTTGCCGCATCTGCCCAGTCTGCTGCTGATTCTCTCGCGAGGGTCAGCCCTGAAGCCATCGACACCACTCTTGTCGGCAGGAGCATCTTCAGCCTGCTTCCTTCGAAGGAGAAGGGCGACAAGGCTGAGGTCACCGTTGAGCAGAGCTCTGCCGTCATGGAAGCCATGAAGAAGCATATAGCTGCCAATGCCGCCAGGAAGCAGAGCGGCTACCGCGTCAGGATATATTTCGACAATTCCCGTAATTCCAGGGTTGCTTCCGAGCAGGCAGATAGCAAGTTCGTCGAGATGCATCCCGGAATTCCCGCATACCGCAGCTATCAGAACCCGTTCTTCAAGGTGACAGTCGGGGATTTCCGCACCAAGAGCGAAGCCATGGAGCTGCTCGAAGGGGTAAAGGCTGAGTTTCCTTCTTCCTTCATCGTGCGCGAAGAGATCAATTATCCTGTCGTAACAGTAGAGTAGGATGCTTAAGCAGGAACTGGGACTCAAGCAACAGCAGAAACTTTCTCCGCTGCAGATCCAGACCATAAAGCTCATCGAGCTGCCGGTCCAGGAGCTGGAGCAGCGTGTGCGCAAGGAGCTTGAGGAGAATCCGGTGCTGGAGGATGACCCGCCGCAGAGGGATGACGATTCGTCTTCCGACGACGATCAGCCGAGGGAGGTGTCCCTTTCCGAGCTCAAGGATGACGATTCGATTCCTGCCTACCGCCTGAGGGTGAACAACTTCGGCAAGGACGAACGTCCGGAATACAATACGTTCTCCGTCAAGGAGAGCTTCACCCAGACCCTTCTCGACCAGCTTGGGTTCAAGAATCTTTCCGACCATGAGATGAAGGTCGCGACGTTCATCATCGGCAGCCTCGACGACGACGGCTATCTCCGCCGTGACCTGGACAGCCTGGTGGACGATATGGCTTTCCGCGCCAATATCGAGACAGATTACGATGAAGTGGAGCGCATGCTGGAGGTGATCCAGACCTTCGATCCTGCCGGCGTAGGTGCCAGGGATCTGCAGGAGTGCCTTCTGATCCAGCTCCGCCGTTCCCGCCAGACGGAAGATACTGTCAATGCGGAGAGGATCATCGAGGAGTATTTCCAGGATTTCTCCAACAAGCATTTCGAGAAGATAATGTCCCGGACGGGCATGTCTTCCGCCGAGCTGAAGGCTGCCATGGCACGTATCGTGAAGCTGAACCCCTCTCCGGGCGGACAGGTGGATGATTCCTACAATGACCGCGCGCAGCAGATTGTCCCGGATTTCGTCCTGCATCAGGAGAACGGGGAGCTGCAGCTTTCGATGCCCCGTTTCTCCATCCCGGAGATCCGTGTCAACAAGAAGTACGCTGATATCCTGATGGATGCGGCCAAGTCTTCGGATAGGCAGCAGAAGGAGGCTGCCACATTCGTGAAGCAGAAGATGGATTCCGCGAAGTGGTTCGTGGAGGCTCTAAAGCAGCGGCACAATACACTCGAGAGCACGATGAAGGCTATCGTGGATTACCAGAAGGCGTATTTCATGGACGGGGATGAGAAGAATCTACGGCCCATGGTGCTGAAGGATATTGCAGAGAGGACCGGGTTCGACATTTCCACGATTTCCAGGGTTGTCAACTCTAAGTACATCGAGACGGACTTCGGCATATTCCCGCTAAAGTATTTCTTCTCCGAAGGGCTTGAGAATCAGGAGGGTGAGGAGGTTTCGACTAGGGAGCTGAAGCAGGTGCTGCAGGAGTTGGTGGACAATGAGGACAAGCACAAGCCTCTGACTGACGACCAGCTCGTTGTAGAAATGACCGACCGCGGCTACAAGGTCGCCCGCCGCACCATCGCCAAGTACCGCGACCAGCTCGGCATCCCCAAGGCCCGCCTCCGCAAGGAGCTTTAGCCCCCGCCGCCCCGTTGTTCCCCGTCAGCCCGTTGTTCCCCGCCGCCCCGTCAGCCCTCGAATTCCGGCCCTGCCGGTCTGGTGGCAGCTGCCGGCGGAACTCCGCTCCGCTGCTTCGCAGCTCGGCTCCGGCCCCTCCCACCGTATCCTGCGTTCCGCTTCGCGGAACTTGTTTCCGGCGGGCCCCATCCCCCTTCCCGTGTCCGTGGGTGGACACGTCCGCCGGCGGCTGCACCAGACCGTT
>CAYTXA010000097.1:0-8198 GCA_964440865.1 uncultured Muribaculaceae bacterium
TTTCAAAAAAGACTTGCAAAAGTCTTAGAATACCCTCTGGCAAGGCCGAGGGCGGCCATGGGTTTGGCGACCAATGGCCCCGACGCAGCGGTGCACACCGTCCGATGGCTGACGAAATTATAAAAACACCCCCGCCGGAGCGGGGGTGCGGATAGTCGGCAGTCAGTACAGTGGGAATGCTCGTTGAGATTTGTGTTGTGCGTTTCTGAGGGGTGCTGGGCTTAACAATGAATTCAAATGGAATGAGCTGCCCCGCGCTCCGAAAGCTTAGTTAACAACTATGATATGGCTTAACCACCCGCCGGAGAGGTTCTGCCTCGCCCTGCCAGACATCCTTTATTGTTCGAGGTTTGTGGCCCAGTTTGCCTGCTGGATCTTCATGTCCAGCTCCCGGTATTCTTTGGACATCTTGTCGATCTTCTTCTGGAGGTCTTCGCCCTTCACCGTGGGAATGAAGCGGATTTCGTTGCGGGAATAGCGGTCGGCCTTGATGACGGCACTGGAATAGGCTGCCCTGTAGGCATCCAGCTTGATCTTCAGGACATCCTTCCTTGCAAGCATCGCAGTCAGTGATTTTCCGTCCACGATGGTTCTGGTGTTGGTTAGGTTGATGCGGACAATCAGGTCTTCCAGCTGCGGTATAAGCTCGTCCAGCGTCTGGAAGAGGACTTCCGGCTGCTCCGCAGGCTTGTCTCCTTCCTGGACCTGCATGTTGACGTTCAGGCGCTCTTTCAGCTGTTCCACCTGCTTCTGCAGGTCAGCCCTCAAGTTCAATGCTTCTGCGATTTTCATATTTCCGATACTTTATTTGTCGAAGTGGTAGCCGTGGAGATACTCATCCGTGAAGGTGTAGACCATTAGGTCGTACAGCTGCGGGTCATAATTCCTGAGGCTCGTCCTGTCGGTCAGGACGATACGGCAGGTGTTGAACCATGCCTGGGCCCCCTCGGCGAAGTATTCGGCATCGTTCTCAAGCCAGTATGTGTTCCTCCCGTTTTCCTTGTAGAGCCCCTTCTCCTGGGCATTCTTGAACGCTGCAAGAAGGGCCGTCTTGAATTTCGGATCGATCCTGCGCATCGCGAAATCGACATTGTGGGCGAACTCATGGACCATGATGCTCTCGTTCCAGTAACGCTCCTGGAAATTGGGCACCGGCACAAGGTTCTCCTCCCCGATGGACATGACTGGTAGCGCCTCCGTAGCCCCATAGCCGCGTCCGCGTTCGTCCCAGTCGGTGTCCGGCCACCAGATGCTCATCATCTTGCACTCCGGCAGGTCGGTGATTCTCTCGTTGTATGCCACTACTCCGATACGGAAATGGCACTTTATCATCTCGTCCCGGGCCTCGGGATGTTTCGAGAGCATGGTCCGCGCGATGTAGCAGGCCTGGACGAGGGAAGTGTCACGCACCTTCCCGGACGAGACGATGGGCAGTCCGTCGCAGTCTATGTATTTCTTGTAGAAGGAGTTGAGAGGGCTTTCCTTGCCATCGAGCCACTGAGTCAGCGATGCCGGAGGAGCGGAAATCCTGCTGTCCGGCTTTTTCTGTTCCTGTTTGTTTTTTCCGTGTTCTGCTGGATCATCGACGGAGCTGGAGCATCCGCACGCGATCGAAAGGCATGCAGCCAGGGCAATTGTCAGAAAAGACGTGAATCTCATGATTGGTTATAGTTTTTCCCAAAATTAGTAATTTTGCGAGATTATGCAAAGACAGACAACCATAGCACTTCTGACGCTGGGGTGCAAGCTGAACTACGCCGAGACAAGCACCTATGAGCGCGGATTCGTGGCAGCCGGGTGGAAGGTGGTGCCTTGGGAAGAGGGCGCGGACGTGTTCCTTGTCAACACATGCTCCGTGACCCAGCATTCCGACAACAAGTGCCGCAACATAATACGCAAGTGCCACAGGACAAGTCCCGGGGCGAGGATCGTGGTTGCCGGCTGCTATGCAGAGCTGAAGAGGGACGAGATAAAGGAAATCGAGGGCGTAAGCCTCGTCTTCGGAGCGAAGGAAAAGCGGAAGGTAGTGCCTGACACTCTGGCACTTATGAAGGGAGAAACGATCTCTCTCGACGAAAGCTACAAGGACCGGTCCATGGCCGAGGAATACAGGGACATCTCTTCGGATATCCTGCCTGCATGGTCCGGTACCGAACGCACGCGCTCATTCCTCAAGGTCCAGGACGGGTGCGACTATTTCTGCGCCTACTGCACGATCGGATTCGCAAGAGGCGAGAGCCGCAACATCCCGATCGCGACTGCAGTGGCTGAGGCGGAGAAGATTGCCGCTGCCGGGACGAAGGAAATCGTGCTGACGGGCGTCAATACCGGGGACTTCGGCAGGACGACGGGGGAGAACTTCATGGACCTTATCCGGGCGCTGAACGATGTCGAAGGCATCGAACGCTACCGCATCTCGTCCATAGAACCGAACCTTCTGACCGATGAGATAATCGACTGGATATCAAGCGGGACGAAATTCCAGCCCCATTTCCATATCCCTCTCCAGGCGGGGAGCGACGAAATCCTGCGGAGCATGGGAAGGCGCTATGATACTGAATTCTTCGCCCGGAAGATCGACTATATAAGGGAGAAGATTGGGGAGAGGGTGTTCTTCGGAATCGACGTGATGGCTGGGCTGCCCGGCGAGACTGACGAGCTGTTCGACAAATCATATTCCTTTCTTGCCGACAGGATCAGGCCGGCTTTCATACATGTATTCCCATATTCCCGCCGTCCCGGGACTCGGGCGGACAAGATGGCCTGCCAGGTCAGGGACGGAGTGAAGACAGAGAGGGTGGCAAGGCTGCAGGAACTCTGCGACAGGCTGAATTCCGACTTTGTCGCAGCGAACAGGGGGAAGAAAGGGCATGTGCTCTGGGAAGCGACAAACCACGATGGCCAAATGTCCGGATACACAGGCAATTACATCAGGGTCAGCGCACCGTTCGATGCGTCCAGGGTTGGAACTATAGAGGAGGTTACGATATGATCGGAGCGGGGACAATGAAAGCAAGGCTGCGGTTCATGGGCACGGGGACTTCCCAGGGTGTGCCGATAATAGGGTGCCACTGCGAGGTCTGCACGAGCCCGGATCCCCACGACAAGCGGTACCGTTCGTCTGCATGCGTGGAGTACGGAGGACTGAGGATCCTGGTGGACGCGGGACCAGATTTCAGGAGCCAGATGCTTGAGGCAGGGTATGGACATCTCGATGCTATCCTGCTGACACACAACCATAAAGACCATACGGGAGGACTCGACGATGTGCGGGCCCTGAACTACATCGACCGTCAAGCGGTCGAAATCTATTGCGAGCCCAAGGTGCTGAACTCCCTCAAGAGGGAATACGCCTACGCATTCGTAGAGGACAAGTACCCCGGCGCGCCGGAATGGCATGTCCATCTGATCGACGAGCGTCCGTTCACGCTGCCGGTCCATACCGTAGAGAAAGAGCTTGTGTGGTTACATGACGTGGGATACCGCTACACGCTGCCGGACGGCACTCTGGAGCCGACAGGAGAGCTCATAAGTGATGCGGCTCATGGCGGAGACGGCGTCGAGATAATCCCCATCCGCGGCTACCATGACAAGATGCCTGTCCTGGGATTCCGCTTCGGCAATATAGCCTACATCACCGACATGAGCAGCCTCCCGGACAGCGAGCTGGAAAAGCTCCGTGGGCTGGACCACGTGACTCTCAATACGGTAGGCTACAAGAAGCACCATTCCCATTTCTCTCTCGACGAGGCCCTGACCCTTGCCGACAGGATTGCTGCGAAGCACACATGGCTTACGCACCTTAGCCACACGTTCCCGCGTTACGAGCAGTTCTGCGCCGAGCTTGACGGATTATGCCGGACGCGCGGCATACATTCTGTCGTGCGCCCGGCATATGATGGGCTGGAAATAGAGTAGGGGAATCCTACATCCTTATTCCCTCGAGTACAATGTCATTCTGTGCAGCTGCTCTTGCCCCGATGTGGGACGCAGTGCCGGCTGCAGGAGCCTTGACAGTCATCCGGACCTTGTCTCCTTCGAAGGAGAATTCCATCGACTCCGATGTCCTCGTGTTGAACATCGAAAGCAGGTAGGCGCTGAGCTCACCCTCGTTCTTCCATGTTGCCATTCCCGCTGTCCTGTAGGGTGTTACCCCCATAGGGTTCGGGTATGCACTGAAGGCGAACGCCATCTTGTAGTCTGTCTGGCTTACTATCCATCTGTCCAGCCCGAAGCTGAGATTGCTTGTGGACGAGGGGGTCTCCAGAGTAAGGTATACGTTGCCGTATGAGTCATAGCGGAAAGTCACAGCATTGATGCCCAGGCTGTTGCTGAACATCCTGTACCTTTCGCAGCTTGTGGTCTTCTTTGCGGCGGATGGAGTGTCGAACGGACGCTTCAGCTCATACTTGGAAAGCGCCTCTTCAAGGTTGAATCCGCTGGGTTTTATCCTCTTGCTGGTCTTTATCTTGGCGATGAAATCGTAGATGGAATTGTCGAAGTCTGGCTCGTTGGCGACAGATCCCGTCGAAGCGACGACCATGTCATATTCGGGTATGACCATTGTTACCTGGTTCTGGGCGCCTATAGCCCTGTAGGTGTTGTGACGGCCCATCCAAATCTGGTAGCCATAGCCCTGCCCGGCATCGTCGGTTGGATTCTGCTCGGGAGCATCGCCACCCTTCTGGAATATATGCGGCCTTGTCGCCTCGTCGAACCATTTGCTGTCCAGCAACTGCTTGCCGTTCCATTTGCCCTTGTTGAGGACGAAGAGTCCCCATTTTGCCATCTCCTCGGTCCTGACATGGAGCCCGCCGTTGCCCATGTTGTGCCCGGCGAGGTCCATCTCCCATGCTTCGGGATGGATTCCGAGCGGGTCGAAGAGACGGGGCTTGAGGTAGTCGTAGAGTGTCTGGCCTGTCAGGCGGGTGATTATGTGGGAAAGCATGTGGGAGCAGACGATGTTGTACTCGAACGATGTCCCGGGCTCATGGGAATACTTCGAGCCGAGGAACGAACGGATCTGGTCGTCGCCTACGCCCTCATAACGGTTCAGCATGTTGCCGGAGTAGGACGCGGGAGCATGTCCTGCGCTCATGGTCAGGAGATTCTCCACCGTCAGACGGTAGGTCTCGGGAGCGGCATCCTCGGGGACGAGGTCAGGGAAAATGTCCACGACTCTGTCGGTTACCTTGAGAAGCCCTTCCTGTACGGCGAAACCGATGGCTGTGGAAGTCCAGGATTTCGTGTTGGAATACATCGCGTGGGCATATTCCGGGGCGTAGGGAGCCCACCAGTGCTCGGCGATCACGGCGCCTCCGCGCACGATCATGAGACTGTGGATCTCGAATCCTTTCCGGTCGAGGTCGGCGAAAAGCGCCGCAACATCCTCAGACCTGACGCCCTGCTCTTCAGGGGTCGTACGTGGCAGCGAGTCGTCCTTGGCTGCTGCCGTGGCGGCAAAGACAAAAGCAAATGCTGCCAGTGCAATAAGCATCAATCTTTTCATTGGAATCGGGTTTATGCAATTGTTAGGTCAATCTTTTGTATCGGTGGGCTAGGCAAGAAGAAGGAAGACACACGGGCGCTTTCCGATGGAGAAAGGCTCTTTCTCGTTGTCAATCAGCCTCTTCCACTTCTCGGCCGTCATAGTGCGTATTGTCTCGGTCGGGAGAGTGAGCTCTGCCGCAATCGTGATCCTCGTCCCTGGCCTGCAGAATGTTGCGAGGTCCCTCAGCATCGCGTCGTTGCGGTACGGCGTCTCAATCAGTATCTGAGTCTGACGTTCGCGGGAAGAGGTCGCCTCGACCTTCCGGATCGCGGCGCGGCGTTCCTCCGTCTTCGCGGGAATATATCCTATGAACGCGAAACTCTGTCCGTTCAGCCCGGATGCCATCAGTGCAAGCATCAGGGAGGAGGGACCGACCATAGGCACGACCCTGATACCGTGTTCATGGCAGAGAGCGACGAGCTGCGCTCCGGGATCGGCTACTGCAGGAAGCCCGGCCTCGGACATGTATCCTACGTCCCCGCCGTCCTCGAAAAGAGGAAGCATGGCGGAAACTTCCGACGGCGTAGTGTGTTCGTTGAGTTCATGGAAATCAAGGCTCTCGATCTTGCCCTTCATGCCAGCCCTGGACAGGAAACGGCGTGCGGTGCGGGTCTCTTCTACGACCCATGTGCTGATCTTCGGGATAACGTCAAGGGTTGTGCGGGGCAGTACATCCGCAGGATCGTAGTCCCCGAGGGTCGTGGGTATGAGGTATAGTTTACCGTAATTCATTGTCATGCTTTCTTTTGCGTACCTCCGGCAGCGGCTCTGTATCCCCGCTCTGACTCTCGAGCGGCGCCCCGGACAGCCTGATTGTCTTCCTGGGCATCTGTCTCTCCTCTCTCTGGAGCAGAAGGTCCTGTTCCTGGCGGCGGGGCTTTCTGGTGAAGAGCCTGCGGAGGAAGTGCAGGAAGTTGTCGAAGTCGCGCTGGTATGTCACGCCGACACCGTTCCTCTGGGAATTGTCCAGATAGCTCGTGTACTGGTCTGCAGAGTGGGAGAAGAGCTTGACTCTCAGCGCACCCTGCTTGTCGATCGTTATTTCTATGTCGAGGTCTCCGACTACATCGTCGGAGCTTGCCCCAGACGAGTAGTCCCTGTTCCCGATTGTGCCGTTGACGATGACCCTGTTGTTGAACAGGGCAGTAGAGACGGCGACGTCGTAGATGCTCTTCCCGGCAGAAGTTGACTGATAGTCAAGCCCGAGGTCGAGCGGAATGTTCAGCTTCTGCAGGATGTTGTTCAGCTGCCCGGCCATGATTTCCGTGATGGAATTGGAGAGCATGCTGGTGTTGTTGACAATCCCGCTGGTCTCGTCGGGCAGGAATCCTCCCGAAACCAGAAGGCTCAGGACCTGCTTCTGCTTCTTGTCGTCCGTGTTCAGGGCGGCATCGACCTGTGCCTGGGTGGACGGGTCGAGGTCGGGGATTTCCACGTCGAACCCTATCTGGGGATTGCTGAGGCGTCCCGTCACCCCTATGATGGCGTTTACTGCACGGCGGGATGTCGATGTCGTGTCGGCGATCAGCGTACCAATGTTTGTCTTCACGGAGTAGGCGGCGGAAAGGTCGAGGTCTGTGTCCATCACTTCACCGTTGAAGCGCACTGCGCTTCCTTCCCTTATCTTCAGGTCTCGTTTCGCGACATCGAGCACGTTGAGGTGCACGTCTCCGTCGGTGATGTCGTAGTTCCCGCCGAGGGAGAAGATTCCCCTTGAGGGACGCACGGTTACTTCTATGTCGCCTTTCCCGCTGGCACTCAGCGTATTGCCGGATGTGTTGTCTATGTCTATGAAGGCTTTCATCCCCTCGTCGACATTGACATTCAGCTTGATGGACAGGTCTCCGCCCGAGGATGTCTGCTTCTTCCCGGCGTTCAGCCTGGCTTCATACGGATCTGCCCACTCGTCTTTTTCGGTTGGGTCGACAAATGTGAGCAGGTCGGACTTCGCCGTAGTTCCGCCGGATGAGAGGGGAATGTGGAAGTCTCCATCCTTCGTGGTGTTTGCGTCCACGACGAGGCTCAGCTGCTTGAACGGTCCGGTTATGGCGACATTTCCTCCGGCATATGCCGTTCCATAGAACGAGGGATTCGCTCCGGCGGGGAGGTCAAGCACTTCCATCTGGGAGAAGCGCAGCCTCGTGTCCATGCGGATATCCTTGAGGTGGTCCCAGAGCAGGCCGCCGCTGACAATTCCCTTTCCGTCATCCCCGTCGTTCAGGGCGATGTCCTCGAACCTGACACCGTCGGATGAGAGAGACAATGGTCCTGCCAGCCAATACTTTACGCCCGTGAAATCAACTGTCATGAATGCATCGTCCAGCCTGAGGCCTTCGCTGGCAAGTTCCATTCTCTTGGTTGGCCCGGAGACCCGGACATTTCCGGAAAGCTTTCCTCCGAAATCGCTGAACACGCTTGTCAGGAACGTCTCCGCGAATCCTATGTCGAATGAATTGAAGTTAGCGGTAATGTCCATGGTCCCGGAACCTGGCGAGAAGTATCCGGTAGTGGTCATCTTGTTTGTGCCTTCGAGGGTGTTGCGGAGCGCAAGCTTGAAGCCGTTGACCATGTCATCCCACTGGCTTCCCACCTCAAGTGTCCCGACAGGGTGGCCTGAGACGGAGGTGGAATCTATCCTGATGCCGGC
>CAYTXA010000098.1:0-8191 GCA_964440865.1 uncultured Muribaculaceae bacterium
AATACTTCTCCCGGAGCTGCCGCCGCCGGCCCCGGTGCCGGAAGCGCCACCCGCCCCGGACCCGCATAGGACACAAAAAAACCGGCAGCCGTCTGGTTGCCGGTTTTTGTCTTGTCTCCCTGGACTAGAGGTTCGGGTTGACAGTCTTCCAATCCTCGATTGCGGGGATGATCTTGAGAGTTACGAGCTCATCGCGCATCTCGCAGAGGTGCTTGTAGGAAGCGGTGAGAGCCTCGAGCTCTTCCTTTGTTCCCTTCGGCTCGGTGTAGTGTACGCCGGTCTTGTCGAGAACGGTAGGCATTGCCATCATGACGTGGTTGTACTTGTCGTCATTGACATATGCTCCTGCAGGCCAGGGGAATGCCTCGCCGCCCATGGCAGCCTCGATCATCCTTACTGCAAGGTATGCAGGGCTCTGGAAGGAGGAACGGCCACGGAGATTGATGATGTTGGAACCTCCCTGTACGGTAGCGTGCTTTACTTCCTCCCAGTCGCTCTGGGGCATGTTGAGCTCGGAAAGGGGCTTGCCGTCGATCTTGACCTCGGAGGAGAACACTGCCATAGCCTCACCATGGCCGCCGTAGGTGTGTGCACCGGTTACGGTAGGCTGGGGTACATGGTAGTACTTGGCGAGCTCGCTCTGCAGACGGGTGGAATCGAGAGCTGCGAGAGTAGTTACCTGGCTGGGCTTCAGGCCGGAGTGCAGGAGAACTACCAGACCGGTTACATCAGCGGGGTTGAAGATGACCACGATGTGCTTTACGTCCGGGCAGTACTTCTTTACGTTCTTTCCGAAATCCTCGGCAATCTTGCAGTTTCCTGCGAGAAGATCCTCACGGGTCATGCCAGCCTTGCGGGGGAATCCGCCGGAGGAGATGATGTACTTTGCATCGGTCAGAGCCTCAGCGACATCTGCCGTAGCCGTGAAGTGTACACCCTCGAAGGAGCAGTGTGCCATTTCTGCCTCGACGCCGCGGAGACCGGGCTCATAGATATCATAGAGGCAGATGTTAGGAGTCAGTTTCAGCATGGCAGCGGTCTGCGCCATGTTCGAGCCGATCATGCCGGCAGCGCCGACGATGACGAGCTTCTCGTTTGTCAGAAATCCCATGGTATGAATGATAAAATTATTAGTTGCCTAAAAATTAGGATACAAAGATAGTAATTACCAAAGAATTTTCCCATCTTTGCCTGATGAATCATCTTAATATTGTTTATGGAGCCTTCTAGTTCTATCTGCGATCAGGGAAAAGCGCCGGGCCGATTGTCCGACGACCCTCTGTCGTGCACTGCAACAAACAATGATTCAACTGGCGTAACTCGCATGGGGACAACACCTCAGGCGGGGCTATCCGTGTTTTTCCGAACCGAAGAACAATAATATTATGGCACTATATTTCAAGAAAAAACTCGACAACGAAGCAACTATCGCGGTCTGGAAAGTGACCGAGACCGAAGAGGAGCTGCGAAAACTTCTCCCTGACGCACCGGATGACGAAATGGAAGAGATTTCCTACATCAGGAACGAATCTCTCCGTCGTCAGAAACTTGCAGTCAGGGCACTTCTGAATGAGCTTTTCGGCGAGGAGGATGTTTTCCTGAGCCATCATGACAACGGGAAACCTTACCTCGAAAACATGATCACCAACATCAGCATCACCCACACTCCCGACTACGTGGCAGTGATCCTCCACGACGAGGAAGACGTGGGTATCGACCTGGAGTCCCTCGACAGGGATTTCTCCGCGGTCGAAAAGAAGGCGCTGAGCGAGGACGAGATCGATGACCTCGACGACTACCGCAAGAACGAGCAGCTTGCTCTCTACTGGTGCGCAAAGGAGGCGATCTACAAGAGGGTATCTGTCTATGGCGTAGATTTCTCGGAGCAGATAGAAGTGGAACACTTCCGCCCGAAGGACGAGGGCGAACTCTCTGCCACCTTCACCACAAAGGACGGGTACGAGCAGAATTTCACGCTCCAATACATGACCTTCGACCGTCACGTGCTGGTCTGGGTAGTGGGGGAAGACGACTGATTCTCAGCCACTTCTAAGGTCTCAGCCAAAGTTCCGGATTCTGGGGCTTTGTGCCTTTCCATATCTGCAGATGGAGCTGGGTCTGGCCGTCGATCGTATCTACGGTGCCAAGGACGTCACCGGTCTTGACCTTGTCTCCTGCCTTCACGGATACATTGGCGAGCTTGCAGTAGAATGAGAAGTATGTCCCGTGCGCAACGAGGACGCATTTGTTGTACCCGGGCATCACCACGATCTGCTTCACTACACCGTCGAATACGGCCTTGACCTTGGTCCCCGGGGCCAGCGCGATCGTCACGCCATTGCTGAAGGGGAGCCGGACGTTCTTGTAGACGGGATGGTAGTGCTGGCCGAACTGCTCAACGATGGGTCCGTTTGCTGGCCATGGGAGCTTTCCCTTGTTGCTTGCGAACTCATTGTCCAGCTTATAGTCTATCTTCGTCTTGTCCACGGACGTCTTTCCGTTCTTTGTCTTGGATGTGCCCCCGGACGCGGCTTCGCGGATGATCTTTTCTATCTCCCTGTTGAGGTCTTCGACCTGACGCCTCTTCCTTGCAATCTCGTTCTGGTACTTCTTGCGGTCTTTCTGGAGCGATGCGACAAGATTCCTGGAGCGGCTTTCCTCCTGCCGCAGCGAGGCTGCTGCCTTCTCCCGTTCTGCTTTCTGCGCACGGGCATCCGCCCTCAGGGACAGAAGATCCTGATTTTCCTTCTCCAGCTCTTTTTTGACTTCAGCTATCCTCTTGGCCTGCTGGTTCATGCGCACGGACAGACTGCGCAGGTACCCGACTCTGCGAAATGCCTGGCCGAGATTGCTGCTTGCCATGATGTACATGTACCATGTCCTGTTGTCGCGGTTCTTGTAGGCTCCGCGGATAAGCTTGGAATAGTAGACCGAAAGGGTGTCCAGCCGCCTCTGCATCTCGTCGATTCTCTCCTGTTTCCGGCTTATGCTGTCCTCGATGGCCTTGAGAGCCTTGTCCGCCTCTGCTATAAGCTCGTTCTGCATGGAGATCTTGTGGCGGACGAGCGAGAGGTCGTTCAGGGCCGTATTGCTCTGGCTGGAATTCTTTGCCAGCTGCTCGTTAATTATCCTGATCTCCTTCTCCAACCTTGCCTTGCGGCTCTCCTGTGCCCGGGTATCCTGCCCGTAGACGGACAGGCACGGCGCCATGGCAGAAACCACAAGTGCGACAATCAGTATGAGATAGCGGAGCGGTTTCATGGCAGTCAGAGTTTCTCTGCCTGGTCGCGGTAGACTTCAGCGAGGTCCTTCTCGCCAAGCGCTTCGAGGACCCTTGCGTAATGCTTCATGATCACGGCACTTTCCTTTCCGCCGTAGAGCATGGCATGCTTGAAATGAGTCTTTGCCTCCTGGTCCTTGCCCTGCAGGTGCAGGATCCACCCGTAGGTGTCCAGGTATGTCGCGTTGTCCGGCTCGGCTTCGACAGCTTTTGCGCCCATCTTGGCGGCTTTCGGGAGCTTCTTCCCCTCGAGCGAGAGATAGTAGGCGTAGTTGTTGAGGACAGGCGCATAGTCCGGATTGATTCTCAGGGCTTTGTCATAGTACTTGTATGCCTCGGCGCCCTTGCCCAGGTCGTGGTACATGTCACCCATCGTGGAGTAGGAAGACAGCAGGGTCGCGCTGTCGGCAGGAGCCGAAGCGATTGCTTTCCTGCAGTTCTCTATGACCTTGTCGTATTCCTTGAGATTGTAGAGGGCGTAGTTTGCCATTTCATAGAATTCCGGCTTTCCCGGGAAACGCCCGGCCGCGCTTTCAGCCTCCCCTGCCAGCTCTTCGTATTTGTTCATGGATACGAGGGTCTGGGTGTAGCGGATGGCGGCGCCATAGCTTGACGGATATTTCTCCGCCATGCCCTTGAATATCTCCAGTGCCTTTTCCTGCCTGTCGGTCCCGTAGTAGTAGAAGGCCGCCGACTGCAGCGCTGTCGTATCTTCGGGAGCGCTGTCCACCATAAGCTGGGCCGCGGTGTCGAGCTGCGGACGGAATGTCTGGAAGAAGCGCTGGTCTGTGTGTTGCTGGAGCTGCATGAGGTAGTCTGCCTTGCCTTCCGAGGGGACCGCTTCGTCGCCCATGACTCCGTAGAGATTCGAGAAGTACTCCGGATAGTGCCTTGTCATGCGGTATACCTCGGCCTTCCCGATCCTTGCGGGAATGTAGTCGCTGTCGAGATCGAGGGCCTTGTCGTAGTATGCAATGGCCGTCGAGTCGTTGTACATGCTGATTTCCTGGTCTCCGAGCATCGTCAGGACGTAGGGCGAGGAATATTCCTTGACATAGTCCTTCAGCGCTTCGGCCGCTTCCTCCTGTTTTTTCTGCGACAGGAGGATCCTGTAGCGGGTCATGACGGTCTGGTCTGTCTTCCCCATCACATTCTCTATCTTCGTCAGGGTCTCGAGCGTCTTGTCTGCCTGGCCGTCGGCATAGTAGAGGTTCAGAAGTGTGTAGTATGGATCCGTCTTGCCGGGGAATTTCCCGAGCAGGTTCTCGTATGTCGCTATGGCCAGTTCCTTCTGCGAGGTCATGGTGTAGGCCAGTGCCAGCCTGTCCTGATACCAGTAGTTCGTAGAGTCTGCCGCCACAGCCTTCCTGAGGTCTTCGATTGCGCTCTTGCTGTCCCCGAGGTTCAGTGCGGAAAGCCCTCTGTAATAGAGCGCCGCGTCGTTGCCGGGGTTGTCCGAGAGTATCTTGCCGCAGATTTCCGCGGCCTTCCTGAAATTGCCGTCGGAGTACGCCTGGACCGCATCGATCATCCGAGAATCTCCTCTTCCGTCAGCCATCGAGGCGACGGATATGGAGAAAACCAACAATATTATGCTGAGTATTTTTTTCATAACTGGACTGAGTCTTACAAATTTAATACTAAATTTTCCTAATTTTGATGTCCACGCAACATTTCTGGCAGAAGATGCATCAATTAGAACGGATAGAAGACCTGGCCGAGGCATGCCGCAGCGGAGACAGAAGAGCCCAGAGGGCTCTCTACGACCGGCTTGCATCGAAGATGTATGCTGTCTGTCTGCGGTACATGGGCGACAGGGAATCAGCGCAGGACATCCTGCAGGAAGGTTTCGTGACGCTCTTCTCGAAAATCGGGAGCTTCGGAGGAAAAGGGTCTTTTGAGGGGTGGGCAAGGAAGATTTTTGTCAACACTGCCCTTATGGAGCTCCGCCGGCATGATGCCCTGAAGATGAGCGATGACCTTGATACAGCGTGGGATGTGTCTGCAGACACTACCAGCCAGGTGCAGGACCTGGGCTACAGGGAACTGCTCGCGATGATAGCATCTCTCCCGGCCGGATACAGGACCGTCTTCAACATGTATGTTGTCGAGGGGTATTCGCATAAGGAAATTGCCCAGGCGCTCGGAATCGGCGAACCGACTTCGCGTTCCCAGCTGCAGAGGGCAAGGGTGATGTTGCAGGAAAAGATCAGAGAAGCAAATGAGCGAAAAAGACATTGACAGATTCGACTCTCTAGTCAGGGAGACGCTGGAAGATGCTTCCGAGCCGGTGCCCGAAAGCGTCTGGGAAGGCGTGTCGTCCCGGCTGGGGAAGAGAGTCCTCTGGCGCAGGGTGGCCATCTCGACGGCCGCTGCCGCTGCGCTGGCTGCAGGTGTCTTCTTTGCCGGCACGAGAAATTCTACCAACAACAATACCATAGATATCGTCGCGGAGACGCAAGCTCCGGACGTGGACTCCGAGCCCGTCGTGCAGACGCTGCTCGCCGATATCCCTGAAACAGAGATTCCGGGAAAGGACGAGATGTCTTCCCGCAGGGTACCCGTTACAGCCATAAAGGAGGCTGCACCGGCGACGGATGTCCGGGAAACTGCCGGAGATGCCGTTGAGGAAACCGGGGAGACGCCCGGCGATGTCGCCGTCTCCGGAGAAGAAGTCTCCGAGGCAGCTGTGACTACGCAGGAGACCGAAAATCCTGGGGATGAGAAGGTTGAGGAGACAGACGAATTTGCCGCCATGGCGTTCGAGGACAGCCGGAAAGAACAGAAAAGGCAGAGCAGAGGCTTCTCCGTCACTGCTTCCGGCAACATGATGACAAACGGCGATGCCAAGTCGCCGGGATCCTTCCACATCATGCGCACTCAGGGCAAGGGAAGCGGCACTTCGATCCGCCGGTACGACAACGGCTCAGACACGTATTCCGTCCCTCTCACATTCGGAGTAGGACTTCGCTACAGCTTCGCTCCCCGCTGGAGCGTCGGCACGGGAGTCACATACTCCCTCCTCGAGAGGACATTCTCCGGCCAGTACAGCCGCATGGAGAACGGAGTGGAGACGAGAGCGTACAACGGAGACATCCGCAATACTCTCCACTACATCGGAATTCCGCTGGACTTATACTATGACATCATCAATTCGCACCGCCTCAAGGTGTACGGCTTTGCCGGCGGCGCGGTGGAAAAGGCTCTGAGGAACAGCTACAGGATGCTGGACTCCGACCCGTTCACGTACAGGGAAAGCGTTGACGGCGTCCAGTGGTCTGTCGGTGCCGGAGTCGGCATCGCCTACATGCTCAGCGATCACGTGGGCTTGTTCGTGGACCCGAGCCTCAGATATTATTTCGACTGTGATCAGCCTGTCAGCATCCGCACCCAGCAGAATCTGATGATGGGCTTCGAAATTGGACTTAGATTCGATCTTTAACCTATAAAACTATTATTATCAACTAGTTATTCTCTCTTGTGCAAAAACGGGTAAAGATAAATCCTTACCTTTTGCAGATGCAGTGAGACAAAAAAACTGTTTTTGTGGTGAAAGCCCCGAAATCTGACATGAAAGATTTCGGGGCTTGTGCTTTTTCTCCGTTATTAGCGGAAAAAGGCCATGAAAACAATGAAACCAACAGTCTGTGCCCTCTTGGCTGCCGCCCTCGTCCTGGTCCTGTCCTGCGGCAAGGACGGGAGGGAGATGTCCCCCATCCCGCGGGGTATTCCGCCGGGAAGAGCCATCGTGGATCCCGGAATTGCGGAGCGGGATTCGTCTGGAATATATGTCCTGTCCGACAATGACTCCGTGCTCGTGCTCTACAGGAACCAGAAGGCCGTGAGGACCATATCAAAGGAGAAATCGGCCCGGGATGGCGGCGCCTGGCTTGCAGGAGGACATGTATATGTCATATGGTCAGCGGATTCCGTGACCCATGTGCAGAAGGACGGGAAGGATCTCTTCAGCTACCGCGGCAGGGAAAGGATCAGCGGGTTCCTTGCGCGTGGCGGAGAGGTCCACACCCTCGGGGCTGGAGAATCAGGAAAGGGAATCACATACAGGATAGACGGCGTCGGTGTCATGGAGAACCCCTCCGGAGCCGTGCTGGGAAATCCGGAGGACTCCGTATGGCCCGGTGCGCTTCTCGGCACGGATGGGGAGACAGTCTGTTTTTCCTATATGACAGGCCGTGGAACAGGGAGGAAGTGGTACCTGTGCGAAGACGGGGAAGAGAGGGCTGTCAGGATCCCGGGATATGTCGACAAAGTGTTCGACCTCAGGAGGATAGCGGGGAAAATCTGTTACGTCTGCAACACAAGGCTGAACCCATATCTTGCGGAAATCCATGCCGGGGACAAGGTCGTCCAGTGCGAGCACGGAGGGGCGGACTCCGTATCGGACTGCTCCCTCCTGCCGCTCGGGGGAGAACTCTACGCCAAGGGCCTGCGCCATTTTCCCGGCGGCCGCAGCTACAGAACCCTATGGGGCAGCGACGGAAAGATCGTGGATTCCGGAGCTGCTGTCGCGGACTACTACACGGACGGCGGGAACATAGCCTCGGTATCGGCAAGCAAGGACGGGACAGTGGTCGGAATCCATGTCTCAGGCAGATCCTACGGCCCGGAGGACGGGATTCTCCCGTCCCGCAGGGCAGCGGCTTATCTGCGTGATACCCTGTATCTTGCGCTTGAACCTTCTTCTCCCTCTTTCAATCCATGTGTCTGGCGAAACGGTGCCAGGCTCGCCTTGCCCCGTGGAGACAGGATTCTCTCGATCGAAATCGTAAAATAATCCATACCAAGATGTTGATCAATATCCATAGCGCAAAATGCATCGGAATAGATGCCGTTCCGGTGACCGTAGAAATCGAAGTCAGTACAGGCATAGGCATCCACCTTGTCGGACTT
>CAYTXA010000099.1:0-8032 GCA_964440865.1 uncultured Muribaculaceae bacterium
CCGTGCCCATCACTATTGCGGTTCCCTTTGTCATCGGGGTGTCGTAGTAGGGGAGAGAATCCTGCAGCTGGGCCGTAAGGATCTGGATGCCGTGCCCTTTCAGCCACATGATGGCCTCTTCCGATGTCGTCGCGACAAGCGGGACCGTGAACGCGGCACCGATGCTTGCCCGGATGAGGTTGGGATTCCAGAGGTCGGTCAGAGGGTCGCACACGATGACGGCATCTGCGCCGGCGGCATCTGCGCTCCGGAGGATGGCTCCGAGATTGCCCGGCTTCTCTACGGATTCCAGCACGACGACAAGAGGGTTTTCCGGAAGCTCCAGGTCCGCCAGCTGACGCCCGCGGATGTGGAACTCGGCGACAACTCCTTCAGTACCACCACGATAGGCTATCTTGTCATAGACAGCCGGCGTCACCTCGACTGCGAGACAGTCCTTGTTTGCCTTGCCTGCATGGTATTCGATGTCGTCCCAGCTCTTGCCGGAAATCACGTCCGGACAGCGGAACACCGTCTGTGGGACGAACCCTGCCTCGATGCAGTGAGCGATCTCCCGGCGCCCCTCCACAACGAAAAGCCCGCTCTCTCTTCTTGAGCGGGACTTTTCCTGTAGGGCCAGGAGGGTCTTGATCTTGGGATTGCCAGCCGATGTGACCTTCTCTGTCTTCATTTCCGGGGGAGCTGCCTATTGCTTGTCCGCCTTTTCCGGGGCATCTGACCCGGCATGGGCCTGGGCAGCGTCGAGGATTGCCTTCTCCGGCTTCATCTGGGGGAAGAACAGCACATCCTGGATCGTGCTCTGCCCGAGCATAAGCATGGACAGACGGTCGATGCCGATTCCGATGCCGGAAGTCGGCGGCATGCCATATTCGAGAGCGCGGACGAAGTCATAGTCTATGAACATTGCCTCGTCGTCTCCCCTCATCTTCAGCTTTGCCTCTTCCTTGAAGCGGTCCAGCTGGTCGATCGGGTCGTTCAGCTCAGAATAGGCATTCGCAAGCTCATGGCCGTTGACGAAGAGTTCGAAACGCTCGGTCAGGGAGTCGTCGTAGCGGCAGCGCTTTGTCAGCGGGGACATCTCTACGGGATAGTCGGTCACGAATGTCGGCTGGATGAACTTGTCCTCGCAAAATGCTCCGAAGATCGCGTCGATGAGCTTTCCGCGGCCCATGGTCTTGTCCGTCTCGACCTTCAGCTTCTTGCAGGTCTCCCTCAGGGCGTCCTCGTCCATTCCGGAAACGTCCACTCCGGCGTATTCCTTGATGGCATCGAGGATACGGACGCGGCGCCACGGTGCCTTGAAGTCGATCTTGTTCCCGTCGACCTCCACCACGGTTGTGCCGTGGAGCTTCAGGGCGATCTTTTCCAGCATCTTCTCCGTGAACTCCATCATCCAGATGTAATCCTTGTAGGCAGCGTAGAGCTCCATCTGCGTGAACTCCGGGTTATGGGTCTTGTCCATTCCCTCGTTGCGGAAATCCTTTGCGAACTCGAACACTCCGTCATATCCTCCGACGATCAGCCTCTTGAGGTAGAGCTCGTTGGCGATGCGGAGATAGAGGTCTATGTCGAGAGCGTTGTGGTGCGTGATGAAAGGACGCGCGGTTGCGCCTCCGGGGATGGACTGCAGGATCGGGGTCTCGACCTCGAGGTAGCCTGCATCGGAGCAGTACTCCCTCATGGTGTTTATGATCTGGGTCCTCTTGCGGAACGTCTCGCGGACCTGCGGGTTCACGATGAGGTCCACATACCTCTGGCGGTAGCGGGTCTCGGGGTCCGTAAACGCATCGTGCACCTTTCCGTCGGATTCCTTGACTATGGGGAGCACGCGCAGGGACTTGCTCAGGAGCGTGAGCTCTTTGGCATGGACACTAAGCTGTCCGGTCTTGGTGTGGAAGGCGAAGCCCTTGATTCCGATGATGTCTCCGATGTCGAGAAGCTTCTTCCAGACGATGTTGTACATCGTCTTGTCCTCGTCGGGGCATATTTCGTCCCTCTTGATGTAGATCTGGATACGTCCGGTCTCGTCCTGAAGCTCTCCGAAAGAAGCCGCACCCATGATGCGGCGGCTCATGAGCCTTCCGGCTATGACCACGTCCTGGCAATTGCCCTTTTCGGGGTCATATTCCGCCTCGATGCTCCTGGCGGTCGCATTGACCGGGTACATCGGCGCGGGGTATGGATTGATGCCGAGTTCCCTGAGCTTTGTGAGGGAATCTCTTCTCAGCTGTTCCTGCTCGTTGAATTGAGTGTTTTCCATTGTGTTGTATGTTACGTGGCAAAAATAGCAATTTGGATTCTTAAATAGAAATATTGAATTCCCAATTTAAATTATAATGGGTATATTTGTATGATTGGACAGGAAAAATGCAGACAGAACTGAAATGGAAACTCAAGGATCCGGTCGACGCGGAGGCGGTTGCCAGAATGTCGGCCGAGCTTGGCATAGACCCTGTCCTGTCCACTCTCCTGGTACAGAGGGGCATAACTACCTTTGCCGAAGGAAGGAAATTCTTCCGCCCGTCCCTGGACGATCTCCACGACCCGTTCCTGATGAAGGACATGGACAAGGCTGTGGAAAGGCTTGAGAAGGCTGTCAGGGGAGGGGAACGGATCCTGGTCTACGGCGACTACGATGTGGACGGCACGGCGGCAGTCTCTCTTGTCTACTCATTCCTGCAGACACTGACCTCTAAGGTAAGTTTCTATATTCCAGACCGTTACGAAGAAGGTTCCGGCATATCCGGGAAAGGCATCGAGACGGCGGCCGCCCAGGGTGTATCTCTTATCATAGCGCTGGACTGCGGCATCAAGGCTGTGGAAAAAGTCCGCCTCGCCGCGTCGAAAGGCATAGATTTCATAATCTGCGAACACCATCTTCCCGACGATGTGCTCCCGCCTGCCGTTGCGGTGCTCGACCCCAAGAGGGAGGACGACAGTTACCCGTACGACGACCTCTGCGGATGCGGAGTCGGGTTCAAGCTGGTGCAGGCCTATGCCATGAGAAACAACATCCCGTTCGAGAAGCTGACAGGGCTGCTGGACCTTGTCGTCGTGGCGATTTCCTCCGACCTTGTCGGAATGACGGGGGAGAACAGGGTGCTGGCATACTATGGGCTGAAACAGCTGAACGAGAACCCGCGGAGGGGACTGAAGACGCTCATAGCCCTTTCCAACCTCGAAGCCGGACATGTGACCATCGACGACATCGTCTTCAAGATCGGCCCGCGCATCAATGCGGCCGGAAGGATGGAGTCGACGGGGCACCTGGCGGTGGAACTGCTTGTGGCTGAGGACGACAAGACGGCGCTGGAGGCAGGAAGGAAGATAAACGACAGCAACAATGAGCGCAAGCGCATAGACCGAGAGGTGACGAAGGCCGCGATCGAGAAGGTCCAGAGCGGAGACGCCCTGTCGCAGAAAAATGCCACGATCGTGTACAATCCGAAGTGGAACAAGGGGGTCATCGGAATCGTGGCGTCGCGCCTTGTCGAGGCATTCTACAAGCCTGCCATCGTACTGACGAAATCGAGCAACGGGCTGGTGACCGGCTCGGCGAGAAGCATCGGGGAGTTCAATATCTACGACGCGATCGAGCGTTGCGAGAATATTTTGGTCAATTTCGGAGGCCACCAGTACGCCGCCGGTCTGACCCTCAGGGAGGAAGACCTGCCGGAATTTGCCGCCAGGGTGGACAAATATGTCAGCGACCACCGTCCGGCGGAGACCAAGACCCCAGTGGAGGAAATCGACGCGCGTCTGGATTTCAAGCAGATAACCCCTCGTTTCTTCCGCCTCCTGAAGATGTTCCAGCCCTTCGGCCCCGGAAATGCATCCCCCGTTTTCGAGACGGACAATGTGTACGATTCGGGCAACGGGCGCAAGGTCGGACCTGCCGGCCAGCACCTTAAGCTGGACCTTATCGAGGAATCGATGCCGTACCACCGCATCCCTGCCATTGGCTTCAACATGTCATCCTATTACCCTCATATAAAGGAGGGCAATCCGATCGATGTCTGCTATTCCATCGTGGAGAACTACTACCGCGGCACTTCCTCGATACAGCTCCGCATCCACGACATCCATACGCGCGACGTAATGGATTGACGGGCAGCTATTTCCTTACGATTACGGATCCGCTTGCCTGATGGGTCGCAAGCACGAGAATCTCTGCGATCTGGACATGGGCCGGAGCTGAGACTGCGTACCATACCGTGTCCGCGATGTCGTCTCCCGTCAGTGGCTCGATTCCCTTGTAGACATTGTCGGCCCGATCCTGGTCACCGTGGAAACGGGTCACGCTGAAGTTGGTCTCGACAAGCCCCGGCTTTATGTTTGTCACCCGCACAGGTGTGTCCGCGAGGTCGATCCGCAGTCCGTCGGAGAGGGTCTTCACTGCCGATTTCGTTGCGCAGTAGACGTTTCCGTTCGCGTATGCCGCATCTCCCGCGACGCTGCCGATGTTGACGACGTGCCCGCGTCTGCGCTCCACCATCCCCGGAACCACTAGCCTTGTCATGTTGAGGAGGCCCTTTATGTTGGTGTCGATCATGGTGTCCCAGTCCTCGAAGCTCCCTTCGTATTCCTTCTCCAGCCCGAGAGCGAGGCCGGCGTTGTTTACAAGCACATCCGGTTCCGCCCAGCGCGTACCTGCCAGAGTGTCAAGGGCTTTCCTTGTCGCATTCCTATTGCGCACGTCGAAGCGCAGAACCCTCGCGTCCGCTCCTGCCTTCTCGATCTCGCGTCTCAGCGCCAGCAGTTTCCTTCCGTCGCGGCCTGTCGCCACGACGTCCCAGCCCTCGCGGGCGAACCTCAGTGCGCAGGCACGTCCGATTCCGCTCGTCGCGCCTGTCACCATCGCTATTTTTCTGTCCATGGTCAATAGTGTTTATATTAATTAAAGGTCTTTACCAAAGGTAATAAATTTTTAACATTTACTTAACCGGATAGTCACCGGATAGAAACGCCGCTGCAATATCGGAGAAGTACATTTGCCGCTGGAAATTGTAGCATGATACAGGAAAATGTACACGATTAGGAGGATTATTGCTGCAGCGGTGCTGATGGTGTTGTCGTTTCCGGCACTCTACGCGCAGCAACTTTCGGGAAAAGTCACCGATGCCAATTCCGGCGAGCCGCTTGCAGCTGCCGTAGTGCAGATCGAGGGAACAAGTCTCAACAGTGTCACCAATCTCGACGGCGAATATGTTATCGGGAAAGTCAAGGCGGGGAAGGTCAACATTCTGGTAAGCTATCTGGGCTATCTGGACAAGCGTCTTGAGGGCGTGGATATCCCGCGCGAAGGTGCGGTCGTGGACATAGCCCTCACCCCGGACGAGCAGGCCCTCAAGGGAGTCGTAGTGACGGGCGAGCAGCGCACGAATACCGTCAACGCCGCGCTCCAGCAGGTAAAGCACTCAGAGACAATCGTCAACAACATCTCCGCCCAGGAAATTTCCCTGACCCAGGACAGCAACGCCGGCGAAGTGATCCGCAGGATCCCGGGCGTCAGCCTGATCGACAACAGGTACGTCATGGTGCGCGGGCTTTCCCAGAGATACAACAACGTCTGGATGAACGGGGGAGCGGTGGCATCGAGCGAAGCGGATTCCCGCGCATTCTCCTTCGACATCATCCCGTCCGGGCAGGTCGACAACCTGACGATCGTGAAGGCGCCACTTTCCGAATATCCGGCAGACTATAGCGGAGGATTCATCCTCATCAATACCAAGGAGATAGCCTCCGAGAACACATTCGGACTCCAGCTGGGAGGCAACTGGAACACCCAGTCCGTCTTCAAGGATTTCCACCAGAACAGGCGTTCCATGGGCAACTGGCACACGAAGGACCTGACACCGCTTGGTGACCTCAAGGCATCTGCCGACATGACCCGCAGCTGGGACCTTGGCGGCCGCAAGCTCGGCCTTATAGCCACAGCGAACTATACATCCGAATACCGCACATATCTGGGAATGGAGAACAACCTCTTCGGGGTCTACAACGTGGCTGACGACGCGCCCAACTACCTGCGCCATTCGGTCGACGACCAGTACAACCACAACCAGAGGTTCGGAGCGCTCATGAACATGACCCTCCTCTCCCGCGACGGTAACAACAAGTACCAGTTCAAGAACATACTCAACTACCTGACCAACAATCGATACACCTGGCGAGACGGTATCTCGGCCCAGAGTGATCTCGAGAGGTCGGCAGAGTACTACTACCGTTCCCGTCTGACCTACAATACCCAGCTTACGGGAAAGCACACTTTTGACCGGGACAAGCTCGACTGGAACCTCGGATATGCCTACTCGAACCGCAACCAGCCCGACCGCAAGCGCTATCGCATCAGCGATGAGCAGGAGATCCAGAGGGGAACCTATTCCCTCGTGACCGGCAACGACATTTCCATGGAGACTACCGAACTCGACGAGCATATCTTCTCTGCCAATGCCAACAACGACTACACGTTCGACTTCAAGGGGTGGGAACCTGAGCTGAAATTCGGTGCATACGGGGAATACCGTACCCGCGAATACACGACCGACGAGCGTATATTCCAGTGGAATCCGTCCAGCAACAACCTGCCCAAGGACTTCGTCCACATGGACATTGTCGAGCTGCTCAGCAACCCGGACAACTACGGGGACGACAAGTTCTACATCCTCAGCCTCTCGAAGTGGCGCAACAACTACCGGGCAAGCAACCTTCTGGGAGCCGGATTCGTTTCCATGACCCTGCCGATGGGCCCATGGACGGTCTATGCCGGACTCCGATTCGAGCATAACGACATGACTCTCTGGTCCAACACAAGCGACCAGATGAAGAGCGAGGAGAGTCGCCACTACAAGGACGACGACCTCTTCCCGTCCTTCAATGCGACATATGAAATCAACGAGAAGAACCAGGTACGTTTCGCCTACGGACGCACCGTGAACCGGCCCGAGTTCCGCGAACGTTCCGGATCTGTCTACTATGACTTCGACCTTGCCAGCGACGTGCAGGGAAATTCCGAACTGCAGAGCTGCTACGTGCAGAACGTGGACCTGCGCTACGAGTGGTATCCCAGCCGCGGGGAGATGATTTCCCTCGCAGCCTTCTACAAGGACTTCGACCATCCTATCGAGTGGACCTACACCGTTGCCGGCGGAACCGACCTGATCTATGGCTTCAAGAACGCCAAGGAGGCATACAGCTACGGTCTTGAGCTCGAGGTCCGCAAGGATCTGGGATTCATGGGGCTGCGCAACTTCTCGCTTTCGCTGAACGGCTCCCTGATCAAGAGCGAAGTGAAGTTCGAGAAGGGGAGTTTCGAGAAAGACCGCCCGATGCAGGGTCAGTCCCCGTACCTTGTCAACGCCGGGCTTTTCTACAAGAACGACAAGCATGATTTCCAGATTGCTCTCCTCTACAACCGCATAGGAAAGCGACTGATCGGAGTAGGCCGCAGCCTCGGGTCTTCCGAGGACGTTGCCAACAACCGTGTCCCCGACAGTTACGAGATGCCGCGAAACGTGCTGGATTTTTCTGTGAGCAAGCAGTTCGGCGAGCATATCGAGGCAAAGCTCTATGTCCGCGACATCCTGGCGGAGAACGTCTACTATAAGCAGTTCGCTGATGTGGTCTACAAGGACGGCCACAGCGACACGATCGAGGAAATCTCGAGGAGCTTCAAGCCGGGGCAGAACATAGGCGTCAGCATCAAGTATAAGTTCTGACAATTGATAGAAAGTCAAGTTTCATCTATTCAAAAGATTATGAAAATCAACAAATGGTTCGGATACGCATGTATCCTTGCTGCAGGACTCACGATGGCCGTGAGCTGCGATGACAAGAACGATACTCCCGAAACGCCGGAGTACGTATGGTCGAATGATGGCGGACTCAATGCCGTAGACCATATCCTCTTCAACAATGGCGCTGAAGATGCCGAGGGACATGACCTGGGTCTCAGCAAGTATCAGGAGCTCGTATTCACGGGTGACCAGACTATCAAGAAGGGCACATACAATCTCTACGGATGGATCTATAT
>CAYTXA010000100.1:0-8014 GCA_964440865.1 uncultured Muribaculaceae bacterium
TGATCATCCTCCTGATGACTATCATCGTGAAGCTTGTCGTGTCCCCGTTCACGTTCAAGTCCTATTCTTCCTCCGCGAAGATGCAGGCCCTGAAGCCCTGGATGGACAAGCTCAACGAGAAGTACCCCAAGGAAGAGGATGCCATGAAGAAGCAGCAGGAAACCATGGCGCTATACCAGCGGGCCGGAATAAACCCGATGGGAGGCTGCCTGCCGATGTTGCTGCAGTTCCCGATACTCTGGGCCATGTTCCGCTTCTTCCCTGCGTCCATCGAGCTCCGCCAGCAGAGCTTCCTCTGGGCAGAGGACCTGAGCGCATATGACTCCATCGTGGACTTCGGCACCAGGATCCCGCTGATCGGAGACCATCTCTCCCTGTTCGCGCTCCTGATGGCAGTGTCCATGTTCTTCTACTCGAAGCTGACGATGTCTTCCCAGCCGACGGGCAACGATCCGAACTCCCAGATGATGAAGTTCATGAGCGTCTGGATGATGCCTATCATGATGTTCTTCATCTGCAACAGCCTGTCGTCCGGACTTAGCTACTACTACCTGATATCCAACCTGATAACGATGGTCGAGACGTGGGTTATCCGCCGCTTCTTCGTCCACCCGGAAAAGATCGCCGAGAAGCTCAAGGCATCTGAGGGCAAGAAAGCCCCAAAGAGCAAGTGGCAGCAGCGTCTTGAGGAAGCGCAGAAAGCTCAGGAAAGGATGATGAAGGAGCAGCAACAGCAGAGAAGAAGATAACTGATCTTGCTATGATAGCGGAAAATATCCAATCCATTCTGAATGAACTGCCACAAGGTGTCCGCCTTGTGGCTGTTTCGAAATTCCACCCTGTCGAGGCGATCATGGAGGCGTATGACGCCGGCCAGAGGCTTTTCGGCGAGAATCGTCCGCAGGAGCTTGCCGAAAAGGTGGGCAAGCTACCGGCGGACATAGAGTGGCATTTCATTGGCCACCTGCAGACGAACAAGCTGAAGTTCGCCCTGCCGCACGCCGCCCTTGTCCATTCCGTGGACAGCGTCCACCTTCTCGACGCGATCCAGCGCTGGGGAGCGGAGAACGGGAAAACCATAGACGCGCTCCTGGAGCTCCATCTCGGGGCGGAGGAGACAAAGCACGGCCTTTCCGAGGAGGAGATAAGGGACATTCTGTCCAGGCAGCCGGAATACACGGCAGTCCGTTTCCACGGGCTGATGGGCATGGCGACGAACACTCCCGACGAGAGCGTCGTGCGCTCCGATTTCAAGCGGATTTCCTCTCTCAAGGAGTCCCTCCAGAAGGAATACCCATTTCTTACTGAACTCTCGATCGGAATGTCCCATGACTATCGTATCGCTCTCGAATACGGGGCAACGATCATCAGGGTGGGCACAAAGATCTTCGGACCAAGGCAGTACTAGGCATGAAATACTACATCATCGCCGGCGAGGCATCCGGCGACCTCCATGGATCCAACCTCATGCGCGGCCTCTACGAAGAGGATCCCGGCGCGGATATCCGTTTCTGGGGCGGCGGTCTCATGGACGGAGTGTACCATGAGCACCAGAGCGGAATGGGTCTCGTGCAGGACTACAACGAAGGTGCCGTCATGGGCTTCAGCGGCATCATAAAGAATTTCGGCTCGTTCGCCAGGAAGTTTGCCATGTGCTGCGAGGACATAGAGCGTTTTGCCCCTGATGCAGTGATACTTATCGACTATCCCGGCTTCAACTTCCGTGTCGCGGAATTCGCCCATGGGAGGGGCTACAAGGTCTTCTGGTACATAGCCCCGAAGGTCTGGGCCTCGAGGGAGAGCCGTGTCAAGAAGCTCAAGGCATGGGTCGACTGCCTGTTCATCGTGTTCCCGTTCGAGAAAGAATATTTCTCCCGCAAAGGCGTCCGCTACGTCTACAAGGGCAATCCTCTCGTGGATGCCATCGATGCTTCCCCTGCGCTGAAGGAAACCCGTGAGGAGTTCCTCTCCTCGTCCGGGCTGCCCGACAAGCCCATGATCGCGATACTTGCCGGGTCCCGCAAGGGAGAAGTCAGCTGCATGATGCCTGTCTGCGCCGAGTTCGCGGACAAGATGCATGCGCTCCCGGAATATTCCCTCTGGCAGTTCGTCGTGGCAGGAGCTCCTTCCCGCACTATGGACGACTATGCTCCGTTCCTCAGGGGCAGGGAGGAGTACATGAAGGTTGTTTTCGGGCAGACCCACGGGGTAGTCCGCAACTCCGCCGCCGCGGTCGTGAATTCCGGCACAGCATCGCTGGAGACCTGCCTTATCGGCACGCCTCAGGTCGTAGCCTATTCCGGCACGCCGTTCAACTTCAATGTCGCCAAACAGATCATCAGGGTCGAGTACATCAGCCTCGGCAACCTGATTCTGAGGAAGAAAGCGTTCAAGGAGCTGATGCAGTACTACTTCACGGCGGATAATCTCGTGGACGAGGTGAGGCGTCTTGTCGAGGACGAGAACTACAGGGAAGAAATGATGTCTGACTATGCCAGGATCCGCGAGGATCTCGGCGGTGGCGGCGCGTCGCGTGCCGTTGCAGCAGCCATGATAGGAGAGATGAAATCATGATAAGACTGAGTATCAACGGTTTCGGCCGTATCGGGCGCATGGTTTTCCGTGCCGTGATGGAAAATTTCGAAGATATCGAGATCGTGGGGGTCAATGACCTTCTGGATCCCGAGTATCTGGCCTACATGCTCAAGTACGATTCCGTACACGGGCAGTTCAAGGGAGACATCTCCATCGAGGGCAACACCATGATTGTCAATGGCCACAGTGTCCGTCTCACCACCGAGATGGATCCTGCAAACCTCAGGTGGAGCGAGGTTGGCGCCGATGTCGTTGTCGAGTCCACCGGCCTTTTCCTCACGGACGAAGCTGCACGGAGGCACATCCAGGCAGGGGCGCCCAAGGTCATCATGAGCGCTCCTCCCCGGGATGACACGCCCATGTTCGTATTTGGCGTGAACCATGAGACATATGCCGGACAGGACATCATTTCGAACGCTTCCTGCACCACGAACTGTCTTGCTCCTCTCGCCAAGGTGATAAACGACAAGTACGGGATCCGTCGCGGGCTCATGACCACTGTGCATGCAGCTACGGCTACCCAGAAAATTGTCGACGGGCCTTCCAGGAAGGACTGGCGCGTGGGCCGTGGAATCCTCGAGAACATCATTCCGTCCTCTACTGGTGCGGCGAAGGCTGTGGGAAAGGTCATACCGGAGCTGAACGGAAGGCTTACAGGCATGAGCCTTCGTGTTCCGACTTCCGATGTCTCTTTCGTGGACCTGACCTGCGAACTCAGCACTCCTACGGAATATGAGGGCATCTGCAAGACGATGCGGGAGGCTTCCGTGGGGGCTCTCAGGGGTGTTGTGGGCTACTGCGACGAGGCGTGCGTCAGCACGGATTTCCGTGGCAATGCCAACACCTGCGTCTTCGATGCCAGGGCAGGGATCATGCTTGATCCTACTTTCGTGAAGCTCTGTGCCTGGTACGACAACGAGTGGGGCTACAGCAACAAGGTCTGCGACATGGCCCGCATCGTCTGCTCCAAATAATTTTCCCCTTGCCCGCCTGCGGCCGGATATTGCCTCTGGCGGGACTCCGCTCGCTGCGCTCGCTCCGGCCTTCCCATAGCTGTTCGCAGTCCGCTCCGCAGCTTTCGCTGCGTCTCATCCGGCTCGCTGCTATGGGCCCCTCCCACTACACCTGTCCGTGGGTGGACAGGCCCGCCAGAGGCAACAGCCGGCCACTGAATCCGCAATTTTAGTATCTTTGCGGCGAGAAAATCTGAATTATGAAATCGCTTAGGGAATTGTACAGGATCGGCCGCGGGCCGTCCTCAAGCCATACGATGGGCCCGGACCGTGCGGCCCGCATGTTCGCTTCCCGCCACGCAGACGCGAAGCGTTTCGAAGTCACCCTCTACGGTAGCCTTGCCGCGACGGGGAAGGGCCACATGACGGACGTGGCCATAAAGGACGTGCTGGAGAAGATAGCTCCGGTCGAGATTGTCTGGAAGAATTCCGTATTCCTTCCTTTCCATCCCAACGGCATGGAATACAAGGCCTTCGACGGCGACGGCAAAGTCACGGAGGACTGGACCGTCTACAGCATCGGCGGCGGGGCGCTCTCCGAGGGGGAGCACAACACCGTGGACGTGGGAGACGAGGTCTACCAGATGTCGACTCTCATGGACATCAAGAACTGGTGCAACCGCTACGGCCGCAACTACTGGGAGTACGTGGACGAGTGTGAGGGCCCGGGAATATGGGACTATCTCGCAGAAGTCTGGGCGGCAATGAGAAAGTCCGTCGAGAACGGCCTGGAGCATGAGGGCGTGCTCCCCGGACCGCTCAATCTCGGCCGCAAGGCGGCAATCTACTACATAAAGGCCAGGGGATACAAGCCGACTCTCCAGACACGCGGGCTTGTCTATTCCTACGCCCTTGCTGTCAGCGAAGAGAATGCCTCCGGAGGCATGGTCGTGACCGCCCCGACCTGCGGGTCGAGCGGCGTGATGCCGGCTGTGCTTTACCACCTCGCCGAGGGCCACAATATCAGCGACATAAGGATCCTGCACGCGCTTGCGACTGCAGGGCTCATCGGCGATGTTGTCAAGACAAACGCTTCGATCTCCGGCGCCGAGGTAGGGTGCCAGGGCGAGGTCGGCGTTGCATGCGCCATGGCAGCAGCTGCCGCCTGCCAGATATTCGGAGGCAGCCCTTCCCAGATCGAATACGCGGCCGAGATGGGCCTGGAGCACCACCTGGGCATGACATGCGACCCGATCTGCGGACTTGTCCAGATCCCCTGCATCGAGCGCAACGCGTTCGCTGCCGCAAGGGCACTCGACTGCAACCTCTACGCCTCGTTCTCGGACGGACGCCACCGCGTGTCCTTCGACCATGTCGTCGACGTGATGAAGCGTACAGGAAAAGACCTCCCGTCGCTCTACAAGGAGACGTCCGAGGGAGGTCTTGCAAAAGGCTATTTCGAGACGATAGAAGACTAGGCTGCCTTGCCAGGCAGGACGGCGAACAGCAGGTTCATGAGCAGGTAGACGAGGAAGATTGCAAACACTGCAACTGTCCACCTGACCCCTGCAACTGCCACGGCAACCACAGAGAGGACGGCGATCGTAAGGAGAGCCGTCCTTTTTGCGTTCACGAGAAAGTTCCCCTTGTCCTCTTTCGAGAATTTCAGGGAGAACATGGGTATCTCGCTGACCAGCAGGGCTGATAACAAAATTGTAAAGACGGGTATGAACCATATGGAGCCGACAAGAGAGTCCATGGCCGAGCCCGGACTGGCCCAGCAGAAGTCGGCAAACGAGCCTGCTATCATAGCCGAGGCCGGAGCCGGCAGCCCGAGGAAGGAATGACTCTGCCGCGGGTCCACGTTGAACTTTGCGAGGCGGAGCCCAGTCGCCACTGCGAGCAGCAGGGGAATGAAGCAGTACCACCTCAGCCCGTTCACGGAGGCCATCAGGACGAGTAGCATCACAGAGGGGAGCACACCGAAGCTCACGAGGTCGGACAGGGAGTCCAGTTCCTTGCCCATGTCCGAATAAGCCCCGAGAAGCCTCGCCGCCAGACCGTCGCAGAAGTCGAACACAGCCGCCGCAAGCATGAACGCGAATGCAACGTCGACCCTACCGAGGAAAGAAGCGAAAACCACCCCGATGGTCCCTGAGAGCAGGTTCATCGAGGTGATAGCGTTCGGAATAGACTTGACTGGTCGGGACATCTCTACTTTATGCCGAGCTTTGCCTTGAGGTCCTTGGGCAGAGCGTCCTTGTGGACCATGAAGTCAATCATCTTGGCGCGGCAGAAAGGCTCGGAGATGTACCAGATTCCCTTGTACTTTCCGGTCTCGCCCCATGAGTTCTTGACGAGATAGTACTTGTGGCCGTTCTGGTCCTTGGCGATTCCGAAGGTGTGCATGCCATGGTCGTCGGTCGTAGTCTTCTCGTCGAAGCACTGCTGGCGGTATTCCTGGGTCACGTTCATCTCCTCGGGCTCCTTTGCCTGAGCGGTCGTGTCTGCCTTCTCGTCAGCCTTTCCTACCCAGCGCTCCTGGTCGGAACCGGAAGTGCTCTTCTTCTCGGCATCGGGAAGGACTGCGAGACCGTTGCGGGTGAATCCGAGCTCGCTGACGTCTCCGCCCCATGTCGCAGTGTAGCCATGCTCGAGGGCATAGTCGAGGGCGGACATGAGCTCGTCGAGGGGCACATTGTAGGCGCGGTCGCCTCTCCAGTTGTCGGCTACCTCAATCTCAAACTGCTGGTAGAAAGGATGATGCGTGTAGGATGTCAGGGATACGTAGTCGTCAGGGTTGATTCCGAGAGACTCGGCATAGGACTTCGGGGTGTATTCCTTCCCGTTGTACTCAAACTTCTCGGGAGCCTCGCCCCAGTAGGCGTCGCAGATGCCCTTGAAGCCCTTCTTCCAAGCAGTGGAGAGCTTTCCGTTGGGGATCTTGTTGATAGCCTCGACGTAGGCCTTCAGCGCCGCGTCGACATAGCCATGGACAGGAAGCTCAGTTCCATAGTTGAAGCCCGGCATTACGCTCTGCGGCACGAGACCGTATTCCTTGGCAATGTGGAGGACATCCTCGCATTCGCTTCCGGCGCCGAACGTCAGGTTCCCGTCCCTGCGGATATACTTGTCGGCGCGGTCCTGGTAGGAGTGGCTTACGACGAACATCTCGGAGAAGTCTGGATAGTCTTTCTCATCCTTGATCTTGTTGATCCTGATTGCCTCGGACTCGAGGAAGGACAGGGCAGAGAAGCACCAGCAGGTGCCGGAACGGTTCTGGTTCTTGACGGATGTGATCGGGTTTTCCTTGACCGTGGTGAACTGATAGTCAAAAGGTTTCGGAGAATTTTTCTGCTGAGCGGACATCGTGGCAGCTGCCGCGAGCGCCGCAAGGAAGACTATGGTTTTCTTCATATGACTGTGTTTGATTGTTGTCGTTACCCAAATTTATGGAAATCTTCTTACATTTGCAATCAACTATGCTCTACAGGAATCTTTTCATGGCAGCGGTTTCCTTGCTGCTGCTTGGCTCATGCTCTCGGAACGAAAGCTCCGGTCCTTCGCAGATACCATATGTCCGTAGTGCCATACGTGACACTTCCTCCCTTGCCCACAAGGCGCTCAGCCGTCCTGCCGATCTTTTCGGCACCATAGCGGTCATCGGCCCTGCCGAGGAGGCTCTGCTCGTGGCGGAAGACTTCCTGACGACTGACACAAGGGACAATATCTCCGCCATGGAAGTGCCGGACAGCCTGCCGGATTTCTCCGGGGAAGTGATCCAGCCTGTGCTCGACATCGCAAACCAGCCCTACTCCGACTATGTCACCCTTGGCAATGAAGCCTTCCTCAGGGAGCTGAATGTCAGGAACATGGCAATGGCCGTGGACACTGCTGCGCTGAGGAGTCCGTTCGACACCACCAATTCCGTCCGCAAGATTCCCGCAAAGGCAGTTGTCTATGCTTCGACATATTCGTCCGCATTCGGCTATGCCGACGCAGATACTCTCGTGAAGGCCCTTGGCTCGGATGTCAGGGTGTTCTCTCCTGTCCACTCTATGGTTTCCTATGCAGCCCGCCGCCACCCGGGGCGTCTCAACGTCGCCGTCTGGACCACTGAGGACAAGATGGGCGCCGGAGTGTATTCGATTCTCGGAAAGGAATTTCCCCGGCAGGGAATCAACGGGAAATATTCCGTTTTTGCGCCGCCAGTCGATTCCACGCGCGATTTCGGCTCCCTCCAGGGCCGCTTCCTCGCTTTCCTCGACAGCTACGCGGCTTCCGGCGAGAAGGAAAAGCTCTCGGCAATGTTCCTGGACGATATCGGAGTAGACCCGGACGAGCTGGGCGCCATCATAGATTCGATCAAGAACACGGACGAGGACATCATGCTGGTATACAAGAACATGCTTGCTCCCAGCTTCGAGTGCATATGGCCCGGAAGGGCTCTTGCGGAGGAGTGCTAC
>CAYTXA010000101.1:0-8008 GCA_964440865.1 uncultured Muribaculaceae bacterium
TGGTAGCGGCAGTCACGCAGCTTGCGGTTGTAGACATTGGCCTTCTTGTTGCGCTCGCGGGTCTTTTTCTGCACCCCCGCGATTTCTTCGAGTTCTGCCTTGGAAGCCTTGATCTTGTCCTCGAGGACGGGGACTATGTCGCTGTGGATGCGGAGATAGTTGTCCAGTTCGCGGGCCACGAAGTCATTGACATAGGAACGGATTGTCGCGCCATGTTCCGGTCCCTTTTCCCACATGTAGTTGTTTCCGAGCTTGGTCTTCGTCTGTCCCTCGAAATTCGGCTCCTGGATCTGGATGCTGATTGCCCCGACGATGCCTTGGCGGACTGCGGCAGGCTCATAGTTCTTCTTGAAGAAGTCCTTGATAGTCTTTGCGACAGCCTCGCGGAATGCTGCCAGGTGGGTTCCGCCGTCACGGGTGTTCTGCCCGTTCACGAACGAGGAGATGTTCTCGCCGTAGGAATTTCCATGGGTCAGGACTATCTCGATGTCTTCTCCTTCAAGGTGGATCGGCGGGTAGAGCGGAGTCTCGCTGAGATTTTCGGTCACGAGGTCCAGAAGTCCGTTCTCGGACTTGTACTGCACGCCGTTCAGGCTCAGTGTCAGCCCTTTCTTCAGATAGGAGTAATTCTTGACCAGCGTCTCGACGTATTCCGGATTGTAGGCGTAGTCGCCGAACATGTCGGTGTCGGGATAGAACTGCACGAACGTGCCGTTCTTTTCGGTCGTTTCCCTCTTGCCGGAATCCAGAAGCTCTCCCTTGCTGTAGCGTGCCCATGAGCTCTGCCCGTCGCGGAAAGACTCGACATAGTACTCGCTGGACAATGCATTCACGGCCTTGCTTCCGACGCCGTTCAGTCCGACGGATTTCTTGAAGGCCACATCGTCGAACTTTCCTCCGGTGTTCAGCTGGCTCGTTACCTTCACCACGGAATCCAGAGGAATCCCGCGGCCGAAGTCGCGGACAGTGACCTTCCTGTTGTCCTCTATCGTTATGATGATCTGCTTTCCGAAGCCCATGGAAAACTCGTCGATCGAGTTGTCAACGGTCTCTTTCAGAAGCACATAGATACCGTCGCCGGGATTGTCTCCGTTTCCCAGCCTACCGATATACATTCCTGCTCTCTTGCGGATGTGCTCGTTCCACTTGAGAGTCTTTATATTGTCGTCAGTGTAATTTGTCTGTGCCATCGGCACCAAAGATACGAAATTTCCGCTATTCTATGGCCCCTGAGATGAACAGGTTCGCGATCGGGCGGGATGGAGCATTCGTCGTTAGAGTGACGATGACAACGGTTTCTCCCTTTTTCATGTTTGTGGTGTCGAGGCTGATCTTGTAGGTTCCCCTTCCGCCTGCCTTGACTACGGGAATAGACAGGACCTTTGCTCCCTGGGTATCGAAGTCAGCCTTGTGGGAGACGAAGTCGCTCTTGCCTATGTTCCTGACAGGAAAGGACGCAGTAATCTGCGTCCCGGCCTTGACTATCCCGAAGTTGTAGGTGGATTCGTCGAAATAGGGCATGGGTGCGTTCTTCCTGTCCTCGTCGCTCAGCCCCGAGAAATCCTCTTTCGTGAACGCCCATATGCTGAATTTCCCGCTCTGTTTCCGTCCGTTGACAACGGGGGTGGCGCTGTACCAGTTCTTGCCCCAGTGACTCTTGTCGGCGGTTATCGTGTAGACCATCTTGGCCTTGGACCCGGCGGGGATCGTCTCCGGCGACACATGGATGTCCATCCCGGCCGAAACATCTGCAAACGAGACCTTTATCGGCTTGTCGCCTATGTTCGCTACCCAGATGGCATCGCTCCTCTGGCTGCCCTGCGACATGTTGCCGCAACGTATCTCGCTCTCTTTCAGCGCGAAATTCCCGATATGGACGGGAAATGCCTCGGCAAGCGGAACTTTCTTCTCATGCGCAACGCCGCGAAGTCTCAGCACCACGGGCTTCTTCAGCCCTGAAAGATAGACCGTCAGGTTCTTGTCGAATGCGAACGGGCCGTCCTCGTTCTTGTATGTGACCCTGATCTTTCCGGTCGCGCCCGGACGGAGTGGTTCTCTCGTCCATTGTACGTCTGTGCATCCGCAGGAGGCTACGACATTGTATATCACCATGGCTTCCTGGGAAATGTTCTTCACCGTGAATGTGTGCTCCAGCGGTCCCGAACCGGTGATTACGTCTCCGAAGTCATGGACGATTTCCGGGAATTCAGCCTTTCCTTCGACGGTGGTCCTTGTGCCGTCTGTCTTTGTCTGCGCAAGGAGCGAAACGGAGATCGTCAGGAGTGTCGCCACGGCGGCGATATATGTCAATATCTTTTTCATGTTTATCATGTTTTCTGGCATACGTTCTGCAAATATCCTTCCAAAAATTGTGTTTTCAAATTTAAGATGATACATTTGCAGACACAATAACAACAAAAAGGATCCTTAACTATGTATTACAAGATTGATGAAACCAAGTGTGTCGCTTGCGGCACATGCCAGGGCGAGTGCCCCAATGAGGCTATCAGCGAGGGCGATGTATTCCACATTGATCCCGACAAGTGCGTGGGCTGCGGCACATGCGCTAGCGTTTGCCCGATGGAGGCTATTTCTCCTGCTGAGTAATCTGGTTTCCGAAAAATTGCGGCGTCCCTCTCGGGGCGCCGTTTTTTTGTCTATTTGCTGAAGGAGTCTTTTATTGTCCTGGCTATCAGAGAGGAAATTGCCCTGCCTGCGAAAAGTGGGGCGGGGGAGTACCTGATCCCGAAGGAGAGTCCCGGCAGCAGAATCGGCAGCGGCTGGAAGCCGATGGCCCCTGGCAGCGGGGCGATTCCCAGCATGTCGGAGGATGCAGCAACGAGCCCCCGGATAAGCTCCGTGGAATCCGAAACTGCTGTTATCCTGGACTTTATGTCGGCTGGGAGTGACGGCAGGCAGTCTTTCCATACTGCGAACCTTTCTTTCTGCGGCAGCCATTCCAGGGAACTGATCCCGGCAATGGGGTCGTTGTTCCTGCAGAAAATGACCGAATCCATGCTGGTGAGAATACCGTCTCCTGCAGTGGCGGGAACTATCTCGACTGTAGCATCTGCTCCGGGTGTGCCGGCTGGAACAATGTCGAAACGGGCGGCAGGCCATGATGCATGGATAACAGCGACTGCCCCCGGAAGGATTATGGAAGCGCAGAAATTGTCGGCGGCAAGTTTTGCCGAGGTGTTGGAGGATCTTCTTGCTTCCTCTCCGAACATCAGCTCTGCGGAATCATACCAGTATAAGATTTTCTCGGCATAGCGGGCGAAGACCCTTCCTCTGTCTGTCAGGACAACGTTTCCTCTCTGACGGTCGAACAGCCTGATGCCAAGTTGGTCCTCAAGTGCAGAAATATTCTGGCTGACAGCAGGTTGAGAAACCCCGAAGCGTTTCGAGGCAGCAGTGAAACTGCCACTCTCGGCCACTTCGAGGAACATTTTCAGTCTCTGGTCTCCGAATTCTGCCATAAGTGTCTCTTATGGAGACAAAAATAGCATTTTCTTCGGTCCGAGACAACAGTTTCTAGTTGTAAAGCCCGATGAACAGGATAGTATCCGAGCTCGTCTCCGATACCAGGTATATGAACGGATGGTCTGCGATGAATACCCTATCGATGTCTGCCGGAGGAGTTGCGACCTCCGAAACTTCGCTCTTGTGTATGACCTTGGCTTCGGCTCCGCTTTCGTCAAGGGAGAAGTATACCTTTTGGCTGAAGTCAGTTACTCTGAAACCGCTGTAATCCCTGAGCATTTTGCCGAAATTGGCATCATCGCTGAATGGAAGTGTCAGGCCGAGTCTGGAAACGATCGGGGCGATATCAATTGATGCGTCCTGTTCGTATTTTGGCAAGCTGACGTCGACACGGGCTTCGAGAAGCTGTTCGGTGATCTGTCGGTACAGGCCATCCTTGAGCTGTGTGGTAATGTCTGCAAGGTCAAGACCTCTTCTCGGCAATATCGCGGTATAGCTGAACGCTCCATTCCCATAAGGAAGCTCAATTGCCTGCAAATCACCGTTCTCGAAGTATTTTACGTCTTCGGAAAGATTCATCATCGGAACCTCGCGAACTTCGCCTTCGGAATCAGTGAACTGTTCGTCTCTTGTGTTTTCTTCCTCAAAAGGCATTTCCCATTTGCTCTTGAAATACAGGGCGTTGATGATGTAGGATGCAGCTTCCTTCTTGATTTTTTCAGGGCTGATGACTTCGGGGATATGTCCGTTCGTATGTTTCCTTGACCAGGAATTTACTTCGTCTGCCAGCGGCCCGTTTTCTCCGAAGTCGCTTTCAAATACCATCGCGTCATCAAAATCCGAAATGACATTCCCATATTCAGGGAGAATGTTGTCTTCTAATTTTGTGTTTATGAGCAGGGAATTCGAGATGTTGAAATCTGTTTTCGCGTCCATTGCCTTAAGCTGCTGGCAAAGCGATGTCAGATACTGCATTGTGCCTTCTGCATCTTCTGCGAATCCCAGTGTGTTGTTTATCTGGTCGGCTGTCTCGCCGTCAGCGCCGGCTGAGAGCATCCCGAGTGAGATCTGAGTGCTGAGGGGCGAGAAAATGAATGCATTCTTCTCCGACTGGATTTTGCTGTCCAACATCTCCAGGCCAAGATTGTTTGCCGCTTCTACATATGACTCCTGAGCCTTTGTCAGAGTAATGTCGACTCGTTTAGAATGCCTCTCATCTCCGTCGTTCTTTTCGCATGCCACTGCAGCCGCAAGGGCCAGCGCAATCAATACGATCTTTTTCATAGTGTTGAGTATTTTAATTGAATGATAAATTATTTTTCGGAGAAATCGTACAGAACCTCTCTAATTGTGCCTCTATTGCTGTCCTTTGAGAAATATCTGGTCAGAGTCGTGGCATAATTCATCCAGATGATATCGTTTGAGGTTGAATCATACTCCCCGGCTCCATCAAACCCCCAATTTACTGCTATATACGTATAGGTGAAGACATATGGACGATATTGGTAGTCAAAGGTTCCAGAGTCACCATTTTTATATGCATATGTATAATGTTCTTCTATATTCTGATATCCTTCAATTACAATGGCATGGTTAAACTCAACCTCTTTCACTCCTTCATCTGTTTGCGTGCTTGTTTCTCCTATTATCCAGGCAATGATTGGAAGTTTTTTTACGTAAATCTGATTATAAACCAGATCTTCATTTATTGCTCCTGTCTTGCTATTATATCCGTATGAGGAAAAGGCGTCTTCGTAATTTTCGAATGGGGCAGACGTCTTGTCATATTTATAGCTTGCGTGTATTTTCTTCCCGACATCGAGCATTAGTGTCGATGCAGTCATGAATTGGGCATTGGTTGCCGACTCTCCGTCTGCCGGCAACGAGGACCAGTAATTACCATACTGCGAGAAGGTGGTATTACTGTTAGTTATAGAGACCGCGGATGTCTTATTGGGAAGATATGCCGTAGTGCTGCTTGACTTGTAAATTTTGTTATTTGAAGAAAATTTCTTGTGGAGATAGAAGAGTGTCTGAGCGCATGCAACTTGCCCACATCCCGTGTAACAATGTTGAGTTCGTGCAGGGGAGTCATATGGACAAGCAACATTCCATTTCTCATATGGGAAAAGGACATGATTTTTTTCTCCCTGTCCCCATTTTGTGCCCATTAGCGGTTTCTGTGTCTTGTCGTATGAAGACGTAAGAGTTCTATAGGCATAAACCCAGTACCTGCCATTATTGTCAGTGAAAGTATGTGGTGGATTGGGATTGTTGGATGAGGACTTCGTAGTTAATGGCTGGACAGGGGCATCTTTCAAATCCTCTTTAAGATAATCCGAAAAGCTGTTGATGACTGTCGAAAGAGCTGGTACTGAAAATAGCTTCTCCATGCTCATGTTGCCTGAAGCGCACCACATTATTACAGGAGATGTTCTCTTGTCTCCGGAAAGTAATTCCCATCCGTCAGAATAATTTACAAGATACATTACAGTATCTGCATCATTGAGGATCGGAGCTATTTCATAAGTGGCTGGACCTTTGACAGGTATTCCTTTGCCTCGTTCCTCGATAAAGGCTTTGATGTCTTGCATGTTGGCTTTTGGTGAGTATGAGGATGTTATTTCTTCTTCAATCAATTGTTCCTCATTCGTAGCAAGTTCTCTTGCGCATGCAGCCAGCGACACCAAGATTCCGAAAACAATAATGTTCAAAAAAAGACTTTTCATAATGTATCATACATGTAGTATTTATTGCGGGGCTACTATATGAAAGTTTTAATAATAAGCAAATATGGAAAAATTGACTGAGATAGTACCCCCTCAGGGAATCGAACCCTGATCGCGGGATCCGGAATCCCGAATTCTATCCATTAAACTAAGGAGGCGTGTCATTGCTGACAGTTCTGCAAATTTAATAATTAATGCTAATTTTGTGAACTATAACAACGGAAGAAACTTATACATCGACAATGAAGAAAGCATACATGTTCCCGGGACAGGGATCGCAGTTCCCCGGTATGGGGAAGGATCTCTATGACAACATTCCTCTCGCGAGGGAGATGTTCGAGAAGGCCGACGAAATCCTCGGATTCAGGATAACGGACGTCATGTTCGGAGATGACGCCGAGGCCCTCAAGGCAACCCACGTCACCCAGCCTGCAGTTTTCCTGCATTCTGTCATCCTGGCGGCCTGCTACAGGGACATGGATCCCGAAAAGCTTGCAGCCAAGGGCCTTGCGCCCTACGGACCGGACATGGTCGCGGGTCATTCCCTTGGCGAATTTTCTGCGCTGACAGTGGCAGGAGCCATGAAATTCGAGGATGCGCTCCGGCTTGTGTCCATACGCGCACGTGCAATGCAGAAGTGCTGCGACAATGTGCCCGGAGGAATGGCGGCAATAATCGCTCTTTCCGACGAGCAGGTGGAAGATATCTGCAGTAGGATCGGGGGAGTTGTAGCCGCCAACTACAACAGCAGAGGACAGGTCGTGATCTCCGGCAAGAAGGAGGCGATCGAGAAAGCCTGCGCCGCGGCGAAGGAAGCCGGCGCAAAGCGTGCCCTCCCGCTTCAGGTCAGCGGCGCATTCCATTCTCCGCTGATGGAGCCTGCGAGGGAGGAGCTTGCCGAGGCAATCGGAAAGACAAGCTTCATGGCACCGGAATGCCCTGTATACCAGAACGTTACGGCCCGTCCGGAAACTGACCCTGAAAAGATCAAGGACAATCTCCTCAGGCAGCTGACTTCTCCGGTGCGCTGGTCTCAGTCTGTCCTGAACATGGTTGCCGACGGGGCTGGGAGCTTCCTCGAAATCGGACCCGGCGCGGTGCTCCAGGGACTTGTCAAGAGAACGGCAGGCGCAGATGTGGAAATAATGGGGATAAGTTCGCTGTAAAACGTCCCGACTTTCCATTATTTTATGTAAATTTGCCCTACGACTATAACCAATAAGTCTATCTACACAACAAATAACGTTAACGATTATGTCAAAAGAAAAAAAATTCATCACATGTGATGGAAATACCGCCGTTGCGAACGTTGCTTACCTCTTCAGCGAGCATGCGGCGATATATCCCATCACCCCGTCATCTCCAATGGCAGAGAAAATTGATGATTGGGCGGCCCACGGCAAGAAAAACCTCTGGGGCGAGACCGTGAAGGTTACCGAGATGGAAAGCGAAGGAGGCGCCTCCGGAGCTGTCCACGGATCACTTCAGGCCGGCGTACTGACAACTACCTACACCGCTTCCCAGGGTCTTCTCCTGATGATCCCGAACATGTACAAGATTGCCGGCGAAATGCTTCCCGCTGTCTTCCATGTTTCCGCACGTGCGCTCGCCACACATGCCCTTTCGATCTTCGGCGACCACACCGATGTCATGGCTTGCCGCCAGACAGGCTTCGCGATGCTTGCATCATCTTCCGTCCAGGAAGCTCAGGATCTCGCAGCAGTCGCACATCTTTCCGCAATCAAGTCTTCCATTCCTTTCCTCCACTTCTTCGACGGATTCCGCACTTCGCATGA
>CAYTXA010000102.1:0-7741 GCA_964440865.1 uncultured Muribaculaceae bacterium
CTCCAGATCGTTGTTGTCGAGGATCAAGTCGCCGAGGTCTTCGGCCTTGCGGGTCAGCTTGGCCTGGTAAATCATCCTGTCCACGAGGGTCGTCTTGCCGTGGTCGACGTGCGCTATGATAGCGATGTTTCTGATATCCATTGTACTGTAGTTATTTCCCCTTCACGGGGGCAATTACGTCAGACTGCCTCACGGCGTCTGCTTCAAACCGCAAATTTACAAATTTGCACTTTTCATGCAAAAAATATGTACTTTTGTCCCCCGATTATGGAACAAGACACTGGATTTTCGAGGCTTGAGCTGAAGCTCTCCAACTGCCTCCTCAACTATAGATATTTCCGTTCGAAACTCGAACCGAAGACAAAGCTTCTCGTGCTCGTCAAGGCGAATGCCTACGGCCACGGTGCAGTGGAGTTTGCGGCGATGATGCAGCGTGCCGGGGCTGACTATCTGGCAGTCGCGACTCCCGTCGAAGGAGTGGAGCTCCGCAGGAACGGAATCTCCCTGCCGATCCTGGTCCTGACAGCCGGGTCGGACTTTTTCCACGAAATCATAGAAAACAGACTTGAGCCCGGAATTCCCAACCTCGTGGCGCTGAAGAAGTTATGCGAGGTCCTGAAAGAAAAGGGCATGAGAGGGTACCCTGTCCACATCAAGCTGGACACCGGAATGCACCGTCTCGGGTTCATGACAAGCGAACTGGGCGACCTGTGCTCCTTCCTCGCAGACTGCCCGTGGGTCAAGGTCAAGAGTGTCTACTCTCACCTTGCAGTTGCCGACGAGCTGGATCAGGACGCCTTCACGCTCGGGCAGATCGCAATGTTCCAGCAGAATGCCGGGACAATCACCAAGGCGCTGGGATACAAGCCGATGTACCATATCCTCAACTCCGCCGGAATCGAGCGGTTCCCCCAGTATCAGTTCGACATGGTACGCCTCGGAGTCGGGATCTACGGCATCAGCGCCCTTCCCGGAGTGAAGCTCGCACCTGTCGCATCACTGAAGTGCAAGATCCTGCAGATCAAGCACCTGAAGCCGGAAGACGGAACGATAGGATACGGCCGTCACGGCATTGTCCGTCCGGGAGGATCCGTCATCGCCACGATTCCCGTAGGATATGCCGACGGCATCGACAGGCATCTGGGCTGCGGACACGCCTCATTCTCGCTCCACGGGAAACGTGTCCCGACGATCGGGAACATCTGCATGGACATGTGCATGCTCGATGTCACCGACGTGCCCGAGGCGGCGGTTGGAGACGAAGTCACAATCTTCGGAGAAGATCCGACCACGACGGAACTGGCCGGTATTCTTGGCACAATTCCCTATGAGATAATGGTTTCCGTACCGAGGAGAATTCCTCGCGTTGTTGTCAGGTAACTCTGGCCGGAAGCTAGTCGAGCATGAGCCCGTGGCGCACTTCGCGCACAGCTTCCTCTCCCCTGAGCTCGCCAAGGATGGCGAGTCCGAAAGCTACGGCGCAGCCGGCTCCGCGGCCGGTTATGAGGTTTCCGTCCACTACCGCGGGCTTCTTCTCATACTTCGCGCCCTTCGCGATCATATAGTCCTCGAATCCATCGAAGCAGGTGAAATGCCTGCCCTCAACCCCGTCGAGCTGGCTTGCCACAAGGCCCGGGGCAGCGCAGATGGCAGCAACGGTGCCGCCTTCGGCGAAATGCTTTTTCATCAGGTCCATAAGCGGGGCATCTGCGGCGAGGTTCCTTGTTCCGGGCATACCGCCGGGGAAAATCATGAGGTCATCCTTAGCTGTCTTGCCGGAAGCCCTCTTCTGCTCCTTCAGGAACGCAGTCCATGTCAGGTCCGTCACCATAGGAATTCCACGGGAGGAACGGACTGTGTTGTAATCGTTTATGGATACGAGCTTTATTTCAAGGCCGCCACGGCGGAGTACGTCGACGGTGCCTACGGCTTCCATATCCTCGAAGCCGTCTGCAAAAAATATGTATGCGCCTTTCATGATTGTTGAGGTAAGCGGACTCGAACCGCTGCTGAGGGAACCAAAATCCCTAGTGCTGCCATTACACCATACCTCAATGCCACACCCGTAGACGGGTGCATCTGCAAATATACAGTTTTTTGTCGATTATTCCGTGGCGAAGGTCAGCCAGCGACCGAGCACGGTCCCGTCGGCGGATGTCAGGGTGATGTACGGGAGGTTGGAAAGGTCGAAGGCGTCAAGAGCCTCGGAGCGAAGATCCGGGGACAGCAGGTCAAGGTCGACCATAAACACTCTGGTCTGCCGGATTTTCCTGTCCAAGGCACTGCCGGTGAACATTTTCCTGATTCCTTCCTTCTCCGCCTCGCAGTTGTGGCAGCCTTCGGTGTAGAACATGATATATGTCTGCCTGCCGGGGAGTTTCCGCAGCTGGCGCATCTTTTCCTTGCCGCTCAGGGCAGGGTGCCGTACGGAAAGCAGTTCTCCGGGGAGCCTGAGGGCCGGCACCTTCTTCCCTTCAGGAGCGCGTCCAAGCATATCGGAAGCTATCTCCGCGAGTCCGACGACTTTCAGGCTGTCATCATGGGTAGTCCATATGTCAGGACGTGCAAGTACAAGGCTGTCAGCAGTATAGAGAAGCGTTTCCTTCGCTCCCCTGCCCGGCCTGCCGTTGAGATAGTAGAGCATGTCGCCGATGTACTGGCGGTACAGCAGCGGGCGGCCCTCAAGACGCGAGGCAAGGTATCTTGCCGTACCGACGTATCCGCCCGTAGAATCCGTGGACGAGGAGAACAGCGCATCGAAGAACCGCTCGGAATCCTGCGACCCGTAGGTCAGCACGCCGAAAGCGGAAGAGAGCATTTTCTCAAGTGCGGAAACGTCCAGCCCCCTGCCGGTGATGATCCCGGTCGTGTCGACAAGGAACATGCGCGGCGTCTGGAGAACGCCGTACTTGCGCTGGTAATCGGAATCCAGAGAAGGGTCCCAGTAATGGGATACCCTGACCGACGAAGAGTTCTCGAGGGCAGAGAACTTGCCCCTCCACTCGTCCCATTCCGCCCTGTTGTCGTCGGAGTCCACAGCTATGAGGTCCACAGCGAAGTCCTTGTCCGCCAGCATATTGACTAGCAGCGGGGTCTCGACGCGGCATTTCACGCAATCCGGGGAATAGAAATACAGCACACGAAGCCTGTCGGAAGGAGCTGCAAGGCTGTCTCCGGGCGCATTTCCGAGCACATCGGTCCATTTCCCGTCCGGACCCTGAAGCCGCAGCGCAGGAGCGCGGGAACCGAGGAGGGACGCGCGGTTGAAGTCGGCATAGATGCGGGCATTGAACAGCTCGAGTTCGGTGGCAAACTTTGCCTTTCCGGGGAGGAACCATTTGTCCAGCAAGTGTATAGCAAAAGATTCATCCCCCATCACCGGGGAGTCTATGTAGTGGGCGTAGAGTTTTCCCGCAACGTAGTACAGCACCCTGTCCGTCTGGCAGGCGGAGAGCATGAAATCTGTCTCCGAAATCTTGGTTTCCACCGATTCCCTCTCGAGGGCGGAGAGGTAGATGGTGAGGATGGAGTCGATCTGTGCCTTCGATGCAGCATCCAGCTCCGTAGTGTCTCTGTCTGTGCGGACCGTTTCCCTTGCAGACAGGCCCGGGCCTACGGCAAAAAGCGCGGAAAGAGACAGGAGAAATATGAGAAGAAAACGTCTCATCGGCCCATCTTCGGTTCGGGAAGGACTACACCGGCGGGCATGAACAGGCTGGTATCGCCTCTGTGGCGTAGCAGGTCACGCACCGCGGAAGACGAGATATGGGCGAACTCCTGCGATGTCGGGATGATGATGGTCTCGATCTCGGGAGCAAGACGGCGGTTCATGTCGGCAATCGAACGCTCGGACTCGAAATCCAGCATGTTGCGTACTCCTCTGACAATGTGATGGATACCGAGCTCGCGGCATATGTCGATCGTCAGCGACTCATACTTCACGATCTCGACGCCCGCCATCCCGCGCGTTGCCTGGCGGATGATGTCGAGCCTCTGGTCCATGGAAAAGAATCCGGTCTTGTCCTGGTTGATTCCGACCGCGACGACAACCGTGTCGAAGAACGTCAGCGCGCGCTCGAGGATATTGAGATGCCCCGCCGTGAAAGGGTCAAACGACCCGGGGAAAAGAGCTTTCTTGTTCATAGTCATTAGTTTACAGCTGCCAGTCTATGGGCTCGAGGCCCTCTTCCTCCAGGATCTTGTTCGTCTGGGAGAAATGCCTGCAACCTAAAAAGGCGCCGCCTGCCAGAGGCGACGGATGAGCCGCCTCGAGGACATGGTGACGCGTTGTGTCTATAAGTTCCTTCTTGCTGCGGGCATATCTTCCCCAAAGCAGGAACACAAGCCCGTTCTTGCTGTCGGACAGATACCTTATCACGGCATCCGTGAATGTCTCCCAGCCTATCTTGCTGTGGGACAATGCCTGTCCGGCACGTACCGTAAGAATCGAGTTCAGCAGCAGAACACCCTGCCTCGCCCATGGCTCAAGGTTCGGACGGCCGCTCATCTGGATGCCGAGGTCGCTGGAAATCTCCTTGAAGATGTTCCTGAGCGAAGGAGGCGCCGGAACGGAGTCCGGGACCGAGAAGGAAAGGCCCATGGCCTGTCCGGGTTTGTGGTAGGGGTCCTGGCCGAGGATCACGACCTTCACCTTGTCTGGCGGAGTGAGGTCGAAAGCATGGAAGATCTGGCTTCCGGGAGGATACATCCTGACTCCCCGGTCCTTTTCCTCATGCAGGAAACGAACCAGATCCGCGAAATATGGTTTCTCGAATTCGGGAGCAAGAGCCTCTTTCCAGCCTTCTTCTATTCTTACGTTCATTCAGCAAATATACTACTTAAATACGAACGAAAGGACATCGGAGATGTTGCTGACGTAGTGGAATGTCAGGCCGGTGGTGTATTTCTCGCCGACATCCTCGACATCACGCCTGTTCTCCTCAGAGATCACGATCGTAGTGGCGCCGGCGCGCTTTGCGGCGAGGATCTTCTCCTTGATACCGCCCACGGGAAGCACCCTGCCGCGGAGTGTCATCTCGCCCGTCATCGCGATGCCTTTCCCGATGGCCTCCCCGCGGAGGGCGGACACCATGGAAACGACCATCGTGATGCCGGCGGAAGGTCCGTCCTTCGGGACAGCGCCCTCAGGGACATGGACATGGATATCCCTTGCCATGAATTCCTCGCTTGTCAGGCCGGCAACTTCCGGATGCGCCTTGATGTATTCCCATCCGATCTGGGCAGACTCCTTCATCACGTTTCCGAGGTTTCCGGTCATTGTAAGCTGCCCCTTTCCCTTGCTGACGAGGCTCTCGATGAAGAGAATCTCGCCGCCGACCTCCGTCCATGCAAGCCCGGTTACGACGCCAGGCATCTCGTTTCCGGCTATCTTGTCGTGGAATGCAGTCGGAAGCCCGAGGTACTCCTTGAGATTTTCCTTCTGGATTGTGGCAGGATGCGGCTGCTTCAGGGCTATTTTCTTGTCCGTCACCCTGCACAGCTTCGAGATCTGCTTCTCCAGTCCGCGCACTCCGGACTCCTGCGTATAGTCGGAAATGATGTGTTCCAGAGCTTCATCGCTGATTTTCAGCTGGTTGCGCTTGAGCCCTGCTTCCTTCAGCTGCTTGGGGAGGAGGAACTGCCGGGCAATCTCCATCTTCTCCTCGGCGAGGTATCCCGTCACGTTGATCAGCTCCATCCTGTCGAGAAGTGCCGGCTGGATTCCGTTCAGCGTGTTCGCCGTTGTGACAAAGAGCACCTTCGAGAGGTCATAGTCCAGGTCCAGATAGTTGTCATGGAAGGTGGTATTCTACTCAGGGTCAAGAACTTCCAGAAGCGCAGACGACGGGTCTCCCTTGAAGTCGCTCGCCAGCTTGTCTATCTCGTCCAGCACCATGACAGGATTCGAGGTGCCGGCCCTTGCGATGCCGTTCAGTATTCGTCCGGGCAGCGCTCCGACATAGGTCTTGCGGTGTCCGCGGATCTCGGCCTCGTCGTGCATGCCGCCCAGGGAGATGCGGACGTACTTGCGCCCGAGCGCCCTGGCGATGGACTTTCCAAGGCTGGTCTTGCCGACTCCGGGAGGGCCGTAAAGGCAGATTATCGGAGATTTCATCTGGCGGTTCATCTTCAGGACTGCCAGGAACTCGATGATCCTGTCCTTCACTTTCTCGAGCCCATAATGGTCATGGTCCAGCACCTTCTGCGCGTGGGAGAGGTCGAGGTTGTCCTTCGAGACCACATTCCACGGCAGGTCGAGCATGAACTGCAGATATGTATATTGTATGCTGTACTCCGGTGCGGAAGAATTGAACTTCTCGAGCTTGCCGAGTTCCTTCTCGAATGTCTTCGCAATCTCCTCGGGCCAGTCCTTCTTCTTCGCCGCTTCCTTCAGCTTCGCAACGTCCTCGTCGTCCTCCATCCCCAGCTCTTCCTGGATGGTGCGGAGCTGGTTGTTGAGGTAGTACTCCCGCTGCTGCTGGTCGATCTCGCTCTTGACCTTTGAATTGATTTCCTGCTTGATCTTCAGCAGCTCGACCTGCTTGTCGAGCGCCGTCAGGAGGGCCATTCCGCGGTCATGCACGTCCGCGTAGCTCAGCAGCGAAATCTTGTCATTGATGTCCTCCAGCTCGATCGTGGTCGAGATGAAGTTCACGAGGAAGTTGAAATTGTCGATCGACATCAGGGCGTTCACTGCCTCCTTCGGCACGAAAGACGAGCCGCGCAGCACTGCCGAAGCCTTCTCCTTCAGGGATTCGCCCAGCATCTTGACGCCGTTGTCCGTAGTATCCGCCTCGGTATCGGCAAGATATGTAACGGTAGCGCGGAGATAGGGCTCCGTCTCGATTATCTTGAGGACTTCCACCCTGGAATAGCCCTGCAGCACTGCGGAGACTGTCCCGTCCGGCATCTCGAAAGTCTTCACAACCTTGGCGACGGTGCCGTACCGGGAAAGGTCCTTCTCGGATGTCGGGTCTTCCTCGTTCACGTTGAGCTGCGGAACCGCAGCGATGTATGCCCCCGACTTCACGGCGTCCTCGACCAGATGCAGGGACTTCTGCCTTCCAATCGTCACCGGGAAGATCGTGCCCGGGAAGAGCACGGTATTCCTCAGGGCGAGCACCGGGAGGTTGTCCGGCATCTCGGAGAGGTCCAGTTTCAGGTGCTGGTCTCCGGTCATGACGGGTATGATGCTGACCTCGGCACCTGCCGCGGCCAAAAATTCCTTATTCAAGTTAATGTCCATACTTTATTCTGCCAATTTGTCACGGAGAGCCTCTCCGCGGGTGTCCGGGGGTTATTGGTCAATCTCCGTGCCACGCCCCTAAAGTCGCAACTTTTCGCCAAAAAAGGAGCGCAAAACACTTTAAAATGCACATTTTCAAAGAAAATCACAAGCGACTTGTGGCATTTCTCAAAAATTAGCGTAACTTTGGGAAATCAATTCGAATCAAATTCGTAATAATATAAACACATTATAATCATCAAAGATTATGACAAAAGCAGAAATCGTAAACGAAGTTGCGAAGACAACTGGAGTTGAGAAGGCCACAGTTCTCAGTGTGGTAGAAGCGTTCATGGATTCGGTCAAGGGCTCCGTTGCAAATGGCGAGCCCGTGTATCTCCGCGGATTCGGTAGCTTCATCGTGAAGCATCGCGCCGAGAAGGCTGCGAGGAACATCACGAAGAACACTACAATGATCATCCCCGCACACAACATCCCCGACTTCAAGCCCGCAAA
>CAYTXA010000103.1:0-7598 GCA_964440865.1 uncultured Muribaculaceae bacterium
GTCTCGACGGCAGTCTGGTAGGGTTTCCTGCCGAAATGCCCGTAGGTCGCGGTCGGAGAGTAGATCGGATTCTTGAGCCCGAACTTGCGGATTATGCTGGCCGGCCTCAGGTCGAACAGCTCGGGAATCACGGCTGCTATGTCGCTGTCGGACAGCCCTTTCGCTGCGGTCCCGTAGGTGTTGACGAATATGCTGACGGGCTCCGCCACGCCGATTGCGTAGGAAACCTGGATCATCATCTTCTCCGCAACTCCGGCGGCAACCATGTTCTTGGCGATGTACCTTGCCGCATAGGCGGCGGAACGGTCGACCTTCGAGGGGTCCTTCCCTGAGAAAGCTCCGCCTCCGTGAGGACATGAGCCTCCGTAGGTGTCGACGATTATCTTCCTGCCTGTCAGGCCGGTGTCTCCTGCAGGACCTCCGATCACGAACTTGCCGGTCGGGTTCACGAGCAGGCGGAATCCTCCGTCGAAGAGGCGCGACATTTCCTCCGGCAGCTTCTCGCGCACTTTCGGGATGAGGATTTCCCTGACGTCGCGCTCGATCCTGTCGTGCATGGCCTTCTCGACCTTGTCCTTGCCGTACTGGGCCACGGCCTCGGCGTATTTCATGCGGCCGAGCGAATCGTCCACGAACTCGTCGTGCTGGGTAGAGAGGACTATGGTGTGGATATGTGCAGGACGTCCCGTATTCCCGTCATACTCAACGGTATACTGCGTCTTCGAATCGGGGCGGAGATAGGGCATGAGCTCATGCTGCTTCTTGCGGATGTCGGAGAGGACTCGGAGCGTCAGGTGCGACAGGTAGATCGGAAGGGGCATGTACTCGGGCGACTCCTTGCAGGCATAGCCGAACATCATTCCCTGGTCTCCTGCGCCCTGCTCCTCCTCCTTGCCACGGGCCACGCCGCGGCTGATGTCGCCGCTCTGCTCATGGATCGCTGAGAGCACTCCGCAGGAATTCCCGTCGAACATGTAGGAGGCCTTGTCGTAGCCGATCCCGTTGATTACCTTGCGGACGGTATCCTGTATGTTGACGTAGGCCTTGTCGGAGTGGACCTCGCCGCCGACTACCACGAGACCTGTTGTACAGAAAGTCTCGCAGGCAACCCTGGAGTCAGGGTCCTGGCGAAGGAACTCATCGAGAACTGCATCTGAAATCTGGTCGGCAACCTTGTCGGGATGCCCTTCCGAAACGGATTCGGACGTAAAGAGATAATTTTTCATATTTTTTAGCATTTTTTACCGTGGTTGCAAGCAGACAAATCTGTCCACGGGCGGCAAATGTAGCAACCAAAATCGAGAAAACAAAAATTATGGACTATATTTGCAAATCGACCGAAAACGAAACAATAAAAATATGACAAAGAATATTACCAAGTTCATGGCTCTTGCCCTGTCTGCCCTTGCCATTGTCGGTTGCGGCGGGAGCGACGGCCCTGAGAAGCCTGTAGTTACACCTTCCATCAGCGTGACCCCTTCCGAGGTCTCCATAGACGGCAACGGCGGCAGCGCCACCGTGATCGTCAAGGCGACGACCTACTGGACCGTCAGCGGCGCTGACTCCTGGATCGAGCTGAAGACAAAGGAGGGAATTGCCTCGACAAGCGGCACATCCTTCACCATTTCCGCCGATGCCAATCCGGGCGTTGCCCGCAGCGAAGTGCTCACTTTCGTGCTCGGCAACAACCTCAAGTCCGTAACCGTCACCGTGAACCAGGGGATGAAGTCCGGCGGCGACAATCCTGTCAACCCCGACGATCCCGGCAACAAGGGAGGCGAGGGGACGGCAGAAGCGCCGTACTCCGTGGCCGAGGCTCTTGACCTCATCACGGGCCACAAATACTCCTCCGACAAGGTCTACGTGAAGGGTATCGTCTCCGGAATCAGCGAGATCAACGCCGAATACGGCAACGCGACCTACTACATCTCCGACGACGGGACGATGATGAGGCCTCTGATGGTCTATCGCGGCCAGGGATTTGCCGGAGCTGAGTTCACCTCATTCGACGACCTCAAGCTTGGCGACAAGGTCACCGTCGAGGGCGAGCTCACGTACTACAACAACAAGACGCCCGAAGTGACGAAGGGAAGCAGCCTCTCCTCGTACCAGAGCGGATCCTACGAGAGCGACGTCATCAAGGGATCTCCCGCCTGGCTCGAGCTTCCGGAAGTTCCGTCCGGAGACAGTTTCCACGCCCGCAGCATGGAGCTCGGAAAGGAGCTCGTGCGCAACTACTCATTCTGCTGGAATCCCGAGGGCAGGGTTTCCCTCTGGGTCGCATATCCTCTGAACTACGACTACATTGGCACATACGTGGAAAGGACCGATTTCTGGGCCTTTGACCCGCTCATCCCGTTCTCCGAGCAGCAGTGCATCTCCGGCGGATACGGACAGGATGAGGACGGAAACTCATACGCAAGAGGCCATCAGCTTCCCTCTGCGGACCGCCGCGGAAACAACATGATAAATTCCACTACGTTCTACGCCACAAACATGACCCCGCAGAACAATGACTTCAACGCCGGGATTTGGGCAGACCTTGAGGGTCAGGCCCGTACATGGGCAAAGGCCTGCGACACTCTCTATGTCGTGACCGGATGCGTGATAGACGGAGCGAGCCACCATGTGGCAGACAGACTCGGCAATTCCGTGCCAGTTCCTGTCGCATATTTCAAGGCATTCCTCCGCTACAACGCCAAGGATGCCGAGCCCTATTCTGCGACTGCCTTCTGGTTCGACCACGAGAAGTACAGCGGAAGCCTCAGCAGCACAAAGCCGGACAAGGACATGGCAATCTCTGTAGACGAGCTCGAGAAGAAACTTGGCTACGACCTCTTCGTGAACCTTGACGGCAAGGTCGGGAAGGACAAGGCCGCCGCCATAGAGAAGGTAGCCAACTGGTGGTAATAGAGATGAAAAAGGCAATAATCTTGTTGCTGGTCGTGCTTTCCGTCCTTCCCCAGACTCTGTCGGGGAAGAACAGGAACAGCTACGTGATCGGCTTCTACAATGTTGAGAATCTGTTCGATACGGTCCACGACGAAGGAAAGAACGACTACGAGTTCCTCCCCGACGGACTGAACCGCTGGACAGACGGGAAATACCAGGCGAAGCTCCACAACATCGCCACGGTCATCCGTTCCATGGAATACGAGAACGGAATGTGGCACAGCGTGCTCGGGCTTGCCGAGGTGGAGAATATCCATGCTCTGAGGGATCTCGTCTCCCAGCCGGAGCTCCGGGATGCCGGTTTCGAACCCATCCTTGTCGAGGGGCCCGACCGCAGGGGCATAGACTGCGCCCTGCTCTACCGCCCTTCCGACTTCACCCCTCTGGAAATCCGGTCGATACCTTTCGACTTCGATACGGACGACATCGATTTCGAGTACGGTGACGCGGAGAAGGCTGACTTCCGTACCCGCGACATCCTGATGGTCCGGGGGAAGCTCGGCAAAGACATGTTCGCATTCTTTGTCGGCCACTTCCCCTCCCGCAGGGGTGACAAGGGCAGCGACCTCCGCAGCCGCAGCGCCGAGCTGATGTACGGGGCGGCAGAGGAACTGACGGAGAAATATCCCGGGATCAAGATTGTCTGCATGGGCGACATGAACGACAACCCCGCCGATGTCAGCATGACTAGGTATCTCCATGGTACTGAGGATATTGACGATGTGGGCAAGGACGATTTCTTCGCTCCTTTCATGGCTGTCCACCATGACGGAATAGGGTCCGAGGAGTACAGGGGAGAGTGGAATCTCTTCGACCAGATCCTCGTGAACTCCGAGCTCGTGAACCCGGGGAAGAAGGGGTCACTCCGTATCTGCCGCATGGACGGGAGCAAGTACTATGGGCGCGTCTTCAGCAAGCCCTTCATGGTCCAGCAGGACGGAAAATATGAGGGGACTCCCTACCGGACATTCTCCGGCGGGACTTTCATCCATGGATATTCCGACCATTATCCGACATATATTGTAGTTTCAAAGTGGAAGTAATATGAAAAAGCTGTTTATCATCATGAGTGCAATGGCAATCCTTGGCTCTTGCTCGGAAGGCGCGAGGGTCAATCCTTTCCTCACGGAGTGGGACACTCCCTACGGGATGCCTCCGTTCGGCGAGATCAAGGCGGAGGACTATGTCCCCGCCGTCGAGGCTGGAATCAAGGAGCAAAAGGCTCAGCTTCAGGCTATTCTGGACAACCCTGATGCTCCCACGTTCGAAAATACTATCGCTCCCTACGAGCTCAGCGGCGGGATCCTTTCCCGCGTCATCGGCGTTCTCTACAATGTTTCCGAGAGCGACGGTAGCCCCGAGCTTGAGGCTGTCATGGAGAAGGTTACTCCGATGCTTTCCGCCCATGATGACGACATTTTCATGAATCCGGATTTCTATGCGCGTGTCAAGGCTGTCTACGAGGGCGACCAGAGCAGCCTGAGCCGTGAGCAGCAGATGGTTGTGAAAGATCTCTATGAGACATTCGACCGCAATGGAGTCGGGCTCGATTCTGCCGCTCAGGCTGAACTTCGCGATATAAATTCGAAGCTTTCATCCCTGACCCAGAAGTTCGGGAACCAGCTGAGGAGCGAGAACAATGCCTTCGAGCAGAAGTGCGGGATTCCCGTATCTCAGTACACATCCGAGATGACTTCCTGCGCCGACCGCTCGCGCCGCGAGCAGCTGTTCAAGGCTTATTCTTCCCGTGGCGCGAACGGCGGGGAGAATGATACCCGCGGGACGCTTCTCGAGGTGCTCCGCCTGCGTGCCCGCAAGGCCGAGGTGCTGGGCTACAGGAATTTCGCCGAGTACCAGCTTGCCGACAAGATGGCGCATGACCCCGGAACAGTGGATTCTTTCCTGCAGGAGATCATGGATGCTTCGATGAGGAAGGCAAAGTCCGAAGTCGCCCAGATGCAGAAGGTCATGGACAGGGATGCCGCTGCCGGGCTTGTGCCTGCGGGCTCGAAGATTGAGCCTTGGGACTGGTTCTACTATGCGGAGAGGGTCCGCTCCGAGAAGTATGCTCTCGACGAGAGCCTGACCCGTCCCTATTTCAAGCTGGAGAATGTGCGTGACGGCGCATTCTATGCTGCGAAGAAAATCTATGGAGTCAATGTCGAGGAGGCCCCGGGCCTCCCTGTCTACAATCCGCAGGTGAAGACCTTCAAGGTGACCGACTATGACGGCAAGTTCCTCGGAATCTTCATGTGCGACTACCTGCCCCGTCCTTCGAAGAGGGGCGGCGGATGGATGAACAATTTCCGTGACCAGTACGTCGATTCGATCGGGAACGATGTCCGACCTATCATTGTGAATGTCTGCAACTTCACCCTTCCGACCGATTCGCTTCCTTCGCTGCTTACCATCGATGAGGTCCAGACGACTTTCCATGAGTTCGGACATGCTCTCCACGGGCTGCTTTCCCGCTGCCATTACCGTGATGTCAGCGGTACCAGCGTCAAGCGCGATTTCGTCGAGACTTTCTCGCAGTTCAACGAGAACTGGGCTCTCCAGCCGGAAATACTCGCTCAGTATGCGAAGCATTTCGAGAGCGGCGAGGTGATTCCCGATTCGCTTGTTGCGAAGATCGGCACCTCCCAGAAGTTCAACCAAGGCTTCATGACGGGCGAACTCTGCGCCGCTTCGATCCTCGACATGAAGTGGCATGAGCTGACGCTTTCGGAGCTGGAGAATATCGACATCGATGCTTTCGAGAAGAAAGTCTGCGGGGAGATGGGGCTTATCGACGAGATTATCCCGCGTTACCGCAGCAGCTACTTCAACCACATCTTCGGCGGTGACGGCTACAGCGCCGGCTATTACAGCTACCTGTGGTCGCTTGTGCTGGCTACGGACTGCTTCGAGGTCTTCGAGAACAACGGCATCTATGACCATGACACGGCCATGAAGTTCCGCCAGACCTTCCTCGAGAAGGGTGGCAGCGAGGAGCCCATGACGCTCTTCCGCTCCTTCACCGGCGCCGACCCCGATCCCTCCTCCCTGATCCGCCTGCGCGGGCTTGACTAGAACCCCCGGCGCTTCAACGGACCCCTCCAGGGCTGGTGGCTCTCCTGTACCCTCAGCCTATAGTCCGCCGAAAACAAGAACTATTCCTTGTTCTTAGTATCCATACATATCGTTACGGGGCCGTCGTTGAGGAGTTCAACCTTCATGTCGGCCCCGAATTCGCCTGTGCCGACTGGTTTGCCCATGGCTTCGCTGAGAGTCTCGCAGAAGCGGTTGTAGAGGGGAATGGATATCTCATGCTTTGCTGCTCGTAGCCAGCTCGGCCGGTTGCCTTTCTTGTAGCTTGCCATGAGGGTGAACTGGGAGACGACGAGGATTTCGCCGCCCACCTGCCGGATGTCGAGGTTCATCACGCCCTCCTCGTCGTCGAATACTCGTAGTGCCGTGATTTTCCTGACGAGCCATTGGATATCCTCCTCGCCATCGCTTTCTTCGATGCCCAGGAGGATCAGATATCCGCGTCCGATGGCACTTTTGACTTTGCCGCCTATGGTCACTGACGCATGGCTGACTCGTTGTATGACGACTCTCATGGTTTCTGCTTTTCTTTTATTTCCTTCCGTCCGCAAAGTTCGACATTTCTCCGACATGCGCAAATCCCCCGTCTTCCGCGCGCTCCTTCCCGCCCTTTCCGCTCCTTTCCTCCCTTTCTGCCCACCTGTTTTTTTTGCGGTCTTTCGGCGACAGGGGAGTGGCGTGTGCTCCTGGCTTCGGCTGGTCTGCCTGTCCGGCGGCAAAGCGCCTATGCTGCGGAACTCGCAGTCATAGCCGCTACGCGTCTATCCTGCTCGGACAGTCCTCGCATTCCGGCTGCGCCTTTCGGCTCAGCCGGACCGGCGCTTTGCCCCGCCGGCCATGCTCGGGTGTGTTCCTCGCTTACGCTCGGTACGCACCCGACCGGCCATCCTCGCAAGGTCGCACCCCGCCACTTCCTGTCGCCGATTGCGGCCATGGGTTTGACTCCAACGCTCTGCCGCAGCTTGTACCTGCCTTTCCTTCATCTTCACCTTCACCTTCTCCCTTCACCCTTCTCTCTTCTCCCTTCTCCCTTCTCCCTTCTCCCTTCTCCCTTCTACTGAACCTCTCTTACTTGGCATAGGGTTCTACCATTCGCGCGAGGAATAACGATTTAACTTCGCTCGAATGGTCGGAAATTTTACCAGGTAAGCGAGAAAACGACCCAAAACTCTCTTGATTGGTCGGAAATTTTACCAGGTGAGCGAGAAAAAGCCCGAAAAATCCCTCGAATGGTCTGTAATTTTACCATTTGAGCGAGTGAGGGTAGGAGGAGTACACGTTTAAAACCTTTTCGCGCTCTTTGCCCCGACCCAAGGGTAGGAGGAATGCACGTTTAAAACCTTTTCGTGCTCCTTGCTCCGGTCCTGGGCCGCTCGAAGGTCCAGGGCGATGTACCTTCCGCCGGAAAAGGCCGGGGAAAGCCGCCCGAAGGTCCAAGGCGATGTGCCTTCCGCCGGGAAAGGCCGGGGAAAGCCGCCCGAAGGTCCAAGGCGATGTACCTTCTGCCAGAAAATGCCGGGGAAAGCCGCCCCAAGGTCCAAGGCGATGTACCTTCT
>CAYTXA010000104.1:0-7583 GCA_964440865.1 uncultured Muribaculaceae bacterium
CACGACCTCCGGATTATGAATCCGACGCTCTAACCAGCTGAGCTACCCCGCCATGAATTTTAAGGATTCCGCTCACTCCGTTCGCGCTATCCTTCAGCGCCTGCGGCGGGCGGTACAATGTCTCGCAGCCAGCGGAGGCTCCGCCTCCTTTGGTTTTTGTGCCTAAAAGCTTACGAAAGCAAGCTTTCGACGCTTTTAGTCGCAAAAACCAGGCGCACAGCGCCTGGCTGCAAAAAATTGTTGAGATAGAAGGATTCGAACCCTCACTGACAGAGCCAGAATCTGTAGTGCTGACATTACACCATATCTCAAAGTGCCCGTTCCTGTCGGATTGGGACTGCAAATGTACAATGAATTTTGTAATCTCCAAAATTTTTTCCTCTTTCCAACGATTTTTCGTGTCGGAAAGCTCCGGCATTTGTTCTGAAAGGAAAATTTGTTAATTTTGCCATCCACAAACTATTGGACAAAATACCATGAACCTTAGAGACTTCAAGAAAGATGTAGACTACGTTGTCGGCGAGTTCGTCGATGACTGCGCGCTGTTCCTCTCCGTGAATCCCGGAAAGGCAACCGAAAAAGTGGAGAAAGTTGTAGAAGAGGCCGTGGATCTCTATAACGACCTGAAAGACAGGGCAAACGCCAAGATCGAGGGCAAGAAGGCTTCCTTCTATAACGGTCTTCGCAAGGAGATGCTCGAGAAGACGGACGCTCTCTACGAGAAGCTGAGCGACATCGTAGCCCACAAGGAAGAAAAGTAACCGGGAATTCCCGATTGCGATGACCGGCTGATTTTCAGCCGGTCATTTCATATCCGAATGACCATGGAAAAGAACAAGGCGCTGGGGTATGCGCTCGGGATGATCGGGGCGGCGTCGTATGGGCTCAATCCCCTGTTTGCACTCCCCTGCTACAACGCAGGCATGGATCCGAACTCGGTCCTGTTCTTCAGGTATGTGCTGTCGCTGCCGATACTCGCGCTGATGATCATCGGGAGGGGAAGGAATTTCCGCGTGACGGCTCCGGATGTCGGCGTGCTGGCTGTGCTCGGGGTCGTGATGGCAGCTTCGTCGCTGTCTCTCTACTTCAGCTACAACTACATGGACGTGGGAATTGCTTCGTCGATCCTCTTCGTGTATCCTGTCCTCGTCGCCCTGCTGATGGCAATCCTCTACCATGAGAAAGCCTCCGCGATGACAATTTTCTGCCTTGTCATGGCAACGGCAGGCATCGTGCTGCTCTACGGCGTCGGCACCGGAGCGACCCTCGACCCGTTCGGGACAGTGCTGGCGCTGACATCCGCGCTGACCTATGCAGTCTATATCGTGATGGTCAACAAGTCCCGCGTGACGCTTCTCCCCACGGTCAAGCTGACCTTCTGGGTCCTGCTGTTCTCCACCATCATCTACCTGGCAATCTCCGGATTCGGCGCCCGACTCTCTCTTCCGCATGACACCAAGACATGGCTCTGCCTCGTCGGCATTGCAGTTTTCCCGACCCTGGTTTCGTTCCTCTGCACGACGAAGGCGATCCACACGATCGGGTCCACCCCGACGGCTATCCTCGGAGCGCTCGAGCCGGTTACTGCGGTATTCGTCGGCATCATAGCGTTCGGGGAGACTCTTTCGCCAAGGTCCATTGTCGGCATCATCCTGATCATCAGCGCAGTAACGATCATCGTCGCCGGATCGAGCGTACCGACTTTCCTGCTGAGAGTCCGCAGGCTCTTCCCGAGAATAAGGAAATAAGGCATTGGCTTGAGGGAAAATATTGCTACCTTTGGGAAACAAAACTTTACGTCATATATGGCAAAATGCGTATTGGTCTCTGGCGGAGCCGGATTCATCGGCAGCCATGTCACCGTTGAACTGATACAGGCCGGCTACGACGTCATCGTTGCCGACAACATGTCCAACTGCGATCTCACCTGCTTCGAAGGAGTAAAGAAGATCACGGGCAAGAATGACATACCGTTCGTCAAGATGGATTTCTGTGATGCGGAGGCTGTAAACAGCCTTTTCGCAGAGAACCACATAGACGCGGTCATCCACTTCGCAGCGTTCAAGGCTGTGGGAGAATCCGTTGCGGAGCCTATCAAGTACTACCGCAACAACCTCACGAGCTTCCTCAACGTGCTCGAAGCCGCAAGGACCCACGGAGGATGCAACGTCCTCTTCTCCTCCTCGGCAACTGTCTACGGCGAGTCCGACAAGTTGCCCCTGACTGAGAAGAGCCCGCGCCAGCCGGCGACCTCTCCCTACGGCAACACGAAGCAGATCTGCGAGGACATCCTCCGCGACAGCGTCAAGGCCTACGACAACATCAAGGGCATTGCCCTGCGCTACTTCAACCCGATCGGAGCACATCCTTCCGCACTGATCGGCGAGCTTCCCCGCGGCGTCCCCAACAACCTCGTTCCCTACATCACCCAGACAGCTGCCGGAAGGCGCGAGTGCCTCAGCATCTTCGGAAATGACTACCCGACCCCCGACGGGACATGCCTGCGCGACTACATCGACATCGTCGACCTGGCGAAGGCCCATGTCAGCGCAGTGGGCAGGATGGTCGACGGGAAGATGGAGAAGGACTACGAGATCTTCAACATCGGAACCGGACGTCCCGTCTCCGTGCTCGAGCTTGTCAAGACCTTCGAGAAAGTCAACAACCTGAAACTCAACTACAAGTTCGCTCCTCGTCGTGCCGGTGACGTAACCGCCTGCTGGGCGGATCCGTCGCTTGCCAACAAGAAACTCGGATGGAAGGCCGAAAGGACTCTCGGCGAGACTCTCGCGTCCGCATGGGCCTGGGAGAAGCACCTCGCTGAAAAGCAGTAGAGGGCTCTGGAAGCATGAAACCCGCTCCCGAATCGGGGTGCGGGTTTTTTATTATCTTTGAAATCCCTGCCGGAAAAGAAAAGAGTGCGCAGGGAACAAGAGGTAAATCAATTTCTTACAGCGACCTGTTCCGTTTTGTATCCAAAATGAAGGGACAAAAACGGGACAAATATCAGATTTATCAAATCAAAGAGCCGTCTGTCCGGATGCCCCGTTCAGATCACGTCTGCATCCTTCTATGGCAAAGGTAACACTTTGTCTTTTTTCTTGCAAGAGAACTTCATTATTCTTCCAAAGTCCTTCGCCCATATCTTTCCCTCCTCCGGTCCATAGTACCGCGAAACAACCTGAATCCGGGTACTCCGACACGCCTGACAGAAAAAAGTTGAAATTTTCTCAAAAAATTTTTTGCCGTCTTTTGATGTCCAATGGTGCCGTTCTTTGCATAGGGGCATTGTACACTCCGGTTTCCCTCCTTTGCCGTTACTTTTGCCATCGTTAATCACCGGGGATTGTACATTCTCATTCCCGGTATCTTCTGAGTAACATCAACATCCCCGTTTTCCGTATACGCTCGGTGCCATTTCCCGAGTGTCTCTTTTGTCATTCAATCTGCCGTTCCTGAGTGGTAAGATGTGCCGAACTTGCCTTGTACAACGTGCCGATAATCCAGCCGAATTACTGCCATTAAAGCACTATGTATCAACATTATACGCTTGTTTATTTAAAGATTTATTCCATATCTTTGCAGCGCAAATGGGACACGAAAACTCTAAAATATAGTGCATATGTCAGAAGTAAATGAAATCAAGAGAAGTCAAGCCGTCCATGATGGCGACCGAAAGCTCACGGACCTCCAGTCGAGAGTCCGTTCGTTGGAGAACCTTTGCTACTCGACGAAGGAAGTTCTGAACCTGGAGGAAGCCGCCTGTTTCCTGGGCATCGCCAAGAGTACCCTCTACAAGATGACCCACGAGAACCGGATTCCTTTCTATAAGCCGGCGGGCAAGCTGATCTACTTTGAGAAGAGCGTCCTGCTTGAATGGATCCGCAGTAACCGCATCATGTCCGAGGCAGAGCTTCAGGAAGAAGCCAGGAAGAAACTCCTTGAATTGAATTCCAGACCATAGCTGTTACCTTGTCGAGCATGACACTGCCGAATCCCATTCCGGTGGACACCCAAGCAAAAGACCGGATGCCGACAAAGTTTAACCAGCGGACCGGGGGCTCCCCTTCCGCACAATACCCGAATCAAAGATGAAAGCGAATGTTTCCTACAGTCTTATCCTGAACAAGGTCCAGGCAGACTATCTGTCCGCGAGCAAGTACGGGATCAACCGTATGCAGGCCCTGGTCTCACTAATCGATCTCACCCAGACCGAGGAAGGAACTTACGAGAAAAGAGGCTTCTCTGCCACCGTCAAGGTCGGCCAGTTCGTCGCCTCCGAGGTGGAGCTGTCCCGGCTTTGGAAGTGCGACCGCAAGACCGTCTCTAGGGTTCTGGACCAGATGAACCAGGTGGGGCTTATCTCAACTACCCAGTCAAACCGGACGAGCGTCCATACCCTGCTTTGCGTGGGATCTTGGCTCATCGATGGTGAGACAATCAAGAACAGCTTCTTCAAGAGGCTGTCCGAACGCTAGGAATTAAGCCGGTATGCTTCGCCTGGATTGATGTCCCATTCATACTCGTCCTTTCCCTTTTCTCAGCCTTAAAGGATTTCCGCAGCCAGGACAGAGCCTCCCGTTGTATGGGCTCTTCCTGCTGCCCGAGCATCATGGTATTTGAGCAAAGGGAACGAGAAGATAGGGCGCGAGAGTCCGAGAAGATCCCGTCATCCGCCCAGGCCGAGCCGCAGATCCGGCTGTCCGTAAAACCCAATGGCCCTGAAGGTCCGTGGGGGCAAAGCCCGGCAGTTTCTGCCGGAGAGGTGCCGCGATTCAATCGCGACACCGACAAGCGAGAAATGCCAATGTCGTACGGTTCCGCTCACGCTTGCCGTCCTCCAATGGCTTCTTGTATGCTCCCAGGCTCGCATCGGGGCTGACCAACAAAGTTTGTCAGCATGAAAAAGAAAGTCAGAATACAGAGACCCAGGCGCACCCTGCACCTGGACACCCGTGTCACTCAGAGAGAGAGCGACATCATCAAGCGGAAGGCCGAGGAATGCGGCCTGACCGTCAGCGACTATATGCGCAGATGCGCCCTGGGCCACAGTCCCAAGCAGCATCTTACGGACAAGGAGATCGAGGCGTATTGCAGCCTCACGGAGATGAGGCAGCACTTTACCGGAATCACCAACGCGCTCAGAGGAAAGTCCGATGAAGAGAAGCAGGAAATCTTTGGAGACGTGGCCTTCATGAGAAAGTGGGTGCGTGCCGTCAGGAACGTCCTGGTCTACTGGGACAACCTTATCAAGAAGATGAAAGAGTAGAACAAATCCCCATCCGACTATGATAGCAATAGCAACAACAGGTTCGTACGGGGGCAATTACCTCCGGTACTCAACAAGAAAGGTTGATGCCGATGTCGTCAAGGTACACAAGCTGCCGGAAGGGTTGTCGTCAACCACCATGTGGGAGATGATGGAGGCTACCCAGCTGAAATACCGCGCAAAGCTGAACCGTCACCGACCTCTGGTCAACACAATGATCAAGATCGAGGTTTCCCCTTCCGAGGAAGAAACCGCCGGCTGGACGCTGGAGGACTGGATCAAACTCACGGATGATTTCATCCGGGCGTTCGATGCCGTGGATCTCTCTGGAAAGACGAAGCGCTCCAGCGCCAAGTCTACGAACATCCGGAATAGCCAGTATGTCGCCATGCTCCATCACGACAGCGCCAGCGGTATTCTGCACCTTCACATCACCGCCAATAGGGTCGACATGTACGGGAATATCAATGACGACCACTGCATCCACGAAAGGGCCATGGAGGCGGCAAACAAAGTCACGGAAGAACGGGGCTGGGTGCAGGCTAAAGTCATTCGGGAACAGAACCGGAGCCGGATCTACAAAGATTGTATTGCCATTCTTGACCAGATGGGCGCCTTCACCTGGGAAAGATACGAACGTGATATCCGTGCGCTCGGGTATGGCATAGAAATCCGGCGCGACAGCAACGACCAGATTACCGGATACACCATCTTGAAAGGGCACTCCCGGTTCAAGTCTTCCGAGCTAAGCCCGAGTCGCGACATCACTCCTTCCCGGATCCTGAATACCTGGAAGGAACTGCATCCGGAGAGCCAGCATCAGTCCAAGCCCGTGCCTCCAGTCAAACAGCCTTCTGTCGCACCTACTGAGACAAAACGTCCCCAGCCGAAACCCTTACCCAAAGAACCGGAGCCGGTCAAGATGGTTCACCGTGAGATCGCAGTGGACAGAGAGGCCTTCTCCTTCGATGTCCCAAAGCCTATCTTTGACTACTTCCAGATGAACGTTCAAGAACCGGAAGGCAACCCGGATTCAAGCCGGGAGAAGGTTCTTCATACCGCCCTTCTTCTTTTCGCCGGATATGTTGACGGCGCCACGACCGTCGCTGAGAACTGCGGTGGCGGCGGCAGATCCTCTTCTGATGACTGGGGAAGGAAAACCGATGAGGATGATTTGAGATGGGCGCGACGCTGCATCCAGAGGGCGCAAGATCTTCACAAGAAGCGCTATGGTTATAGACGAGGCAGATAAATCAACGGTACCGTTATGAGCAACACAAAACACCCAGTGACATCCGGATTCGATGATGTCGATATCGTCCTTTCCAACGTCAACAAGAAGGAAGAATTGCAGGACGAAAATGAGAAGCTTGATGCCAGGATGGAGCAAGTCAATGGGGCTCTTTATCGAGCTGAAGAAGCGCTTAAGAAGGCTAATGCTATTGTTACTCGAATAGAGACAGCTACGGAATCACTGTCAAAGAGCGCTGATAAGATTGAACCGGCCCTGAACGCTATGGCTGACAATATGTCCAAGGACAAGCGCATCAAGTTCACGGCCCAGCTTGATGATAAGTCCATCAAGTCCATAAAGGCTGAACACGAGGAATTCGTCAAAGAAGAGAAGAAGCTTTTGAGTGAACATCGTGAGGCCTTGAAGACGTCCATGTCAGAATCCGTTGCGGAAGAGAAGAAAGCCTTTGAAAACCATAAGATCGAGATGGAACGGACGAAGGAATATGGTGAAGGTGTATGGTTTTCTCAAAGAGCTTGGTCATGGATAAGCGGATATATGGCCGTCTCCGGAATCTGGCTGGTTGCGTCAATCACATTGGTAATAGTTCTTCTCTTAATAAGAGAATAAAACAACTGATCAACATAAGTTTGAAGCCGGCCATCTAAATGTCAAGATAACCGGCTTTACGTTTATTCCTCAATGATGGGCTCCAAATACAGGACTTCTTTTCCATAAGCTTTGGCATACTCAATCTCAGAGCGTGTACTGGAGCCGATATAACCGCCAACATTGATGATAAAGATTGCGTCGGCCATGTCAATCTTCCGCTTGTGCATATTGTCCAGCATCTCTTTTGTCCCAGGGGTCCATACTTCTTCATCGCCACTGTGACCAAAGAGGCCGACACTGATGACGATGTTGCCTTCGAGAGTGAGACGTTTCTGCGCTTCGAGGAACTGTTCCTTGAAGCGTGTACTGCCGCAGAGGGTTATGACTGAATATTTGCCAACCATAGGTTCAAATGGGTATTGCCTTTAATCGATATATGTCAGCGTAATCTGAATTCATCTTAAAGTA
>CAYTXA010000105.1:0-7493 GCA_964440865.1 uncultured Muribaculaceae bacterium
CCTCTGCCCAGTACTTCTCGTAGTTCGTGCCGGCATAGGTATTGGCCCACTTGCCTGCGGCAAGAGCCTTGTCCTGACAAGCCTTGATGCGGTCGTTGATGTCAGGCTCTACCTGAAGGATACCGATCAGGTGGATGGCGTGGGAGAACTCATGGATCAGGATGTCCTCTGCGTGGTACTTGTCGATCTGGTAGGCAAGGATGTTCTCCTCGGCGCAGGTCGTCAGCGGCTCATAGAGGGTGCCGCCAAGTCCGCGGGCGCGGAGGTCCCAGTTGATCGAGGTATCGGCCATCATGTACTTGTGCTCGGGAATGTTGTAGGTTCCCTCGTAGCGGGCCATGATGCCTACACGTGCATGAGCCTTGCGCATGGCGTTCATGATCTCGGGAGAGAGCATGCTCGTCATGGCGTAGAGCGTGCGGTGCGCGGCGACAAAGCAGCTGTCCGGAACTCTCCATGAGGAGACGAGCGGAATGCCGTTGACGTCGACGTACTTCTTGTAGAACGGGTCGAGATGCAGGGAATCGGGAGGAGTCGTCACGACACACTCCGGAATCACGAGCTCATCCTCGGGATCAGACTGCGCGGTCTCGGACGCGGGCTTGTTATTACCAGTGGCGCAGCCCACGATAACGAGGGCTGCGGACACTATGGAAAGTATTCTCTTGATCATCAGAAGAGAAGGTTATTTGTTCTCCTTGATATACGGATAGGTTGCGAGATAGTCGGTGGAGGAAACGAGGGTCTCCTTGATGACTCTCGGGATCACCCAACGGATGAGGTTGAACTCGCCGCCGGCCTTGTCGTTGGTACCTGAAGCGCGTGCGCCTCCGAAGGGCTGGCAACCTACGACTGCACCGGTAGGACGGTCGTTGATGTAGAAGTTGCCGGCTGCATAGCAGAGCTGCTGGGAAATCTTCTCGCAGGCAAGACGGTCGCGTCCGAATACGGAACCGGTAAGTCCGTAGGGAGAGGTCTCGTCGCAGAGCTTGACTGTCTCCTCGACCTTGTCGTCATCATAGGGATAGACGGTCAGGATAGGTCCGAAGATCTCCTCTTCCATGCTCTTGAAATGCGGGTTGGTAGTCTCGATGACGGTAGGCTGTACGAAGTAGCCCACGGTCTTGTCGCATCCGCCGCCCATAACGATCTTCGCATCGGAAGACTCCTTTGCGTAGTCGATGTAGCTCTTGCACTTGTCGAAGGAAGCCTCGTCGATGACAGCGTTGATGAAGCAGTCGTGGTCACGGACGTCGCCCATCTTCGCCTCGGCAGCCCATGCCTTCATCTGCTCAAGTACCTCAGGCCAGAGGCTCTTCGGACAGTACATGCGGGATGCAGCGGAGCACTTCTGTCCCTGATATTCGTATGCGCCTGTGAATGCTGCAGAAGCAACTGCCTTCGGGTCAGCAGAAGGATGAACGAAGATGAAGTCCTTTCCTCCGGTCTCGCCGACCATCCTCGGATAGGATACGTACCTGGAGAGATCCTCGCAAGCTGCCTTCCAGAGGCTGTTGAATGTGCCGGTGGAACCGGTGAAGTGGATACCTGCGAAGTAATGGGATGCTGTGCAGACCTTGCCGATCAGAGCGCCGCTGCCCGGGAGGAAGTTGATGACTCCGTCGGGAAGACCAGCCTCCTTGTAGAGCTTCATCAGGTAGTAGTTGCTCAGGATAGAGGTCCTGGACGGCTTCCATACGCAGACATTGCCCATCAGGACAGGGCTCATGCAGAGGTTGGAAGCGATGCTGGTGAAGTTGAACGGAGTGACGGCGAGTACGAAGCCCTCGAGAGGACGGTACTCAGTGTGGTCGATGCAGTTCTTGGCGTCCTTGGGCTGCAGGTTGTAGAGCTCGGTAGCGAAGTGGACATTGTAGCGGAGGAAATCGATGGTCTCGGTAGCGGAGTCGATTTCTGCCTGATAGATGTTCTTGCTCTGGCCAAGCATGTTGGCAGCGTTGATGATGGGGCGGTATTTTGTTTCAAGGAGTTCAGCTGCCTTGAGGTTGACGGCTGCACGTACTGTCCAGTCCGTGTTTGCCCAAGTCTTGCGGGCCTCCATTGCAGCGTCGATTGCCATCTGGACTTCCTTCTCGCTTACCTTGTGGTAGCGGGCGAGAACATGATGATGCTCGTGGGGGCAGACAACGTCTGCAGTATTGCCGGTGCGGATTTCCTTTCCGCCGATGATGGCAGGAATATCAACTACAGTATTGTACTGACGCTCAAGCTCAGCATCAAGTGCGATGCGCTCGGGAGAGCCCTTGAGGTAGCTTTTCACCGGCTCATTTGCCGGAGAGGGAAAATTGATGATAGAATTCCTCATGTTATTTGGTTGTTAGTTATGGTTTCGATTGTCAATAATTCGGTCTCCAAAATTAGTCATTTCCAGTCAGAAAAGAAACTATTATTTCGAAAAGTTGAAAGTGACCACGAAATCGAAAGTTTCTCCCTTGTGGGTTCCGGAAGTGGGCGTGATCTTGTTGCTGAAGACAACGGAATGGCCGCGGGCAGAATTTAGGTTGTCATGGTTTGTCCCGACTATGAACATGCCCTTGTTCTCTCCGGACCCGCTGGAATCATGGTCATAGGTGATCTTGCTTCCGTTCTTGTCGGTCTTTCCGCCCCAGATGTACCACTGCCAGTAGGCACAGCCCTTGTCCCAGCTCGTGGCCTTGCCGGTGTTGTCGCTCCACATGCCGGGCTTGTAGGACGTGAAGTCCGTCGCTTTGCCGTCCGGGTTGTAGCCGACGAACGAGGACTCGTCAAGGGTTGCCACATCCTGGCCGATGAAGTCGCTGACCTCGTCCACGGGAAGGGTAAAGTTGAAGATCTCGAATCCGCCCTTGGAATAGGCTGCGTCGCTGTCTATGTCAGCGTTCACGCTGATCTTGTGGTCCTCCATGCTGTAGGAATGGCTGAAGGTCTGGTAGACATCGGCGCCGGTGAAGCGGACCTTGTAGGGCCAGTGGATGTCATTGGCATTGTTGTCGTCCCAGAGGTGGGTCATGTACGTGGTCGGGGCGCATGTCACGACGGCGTAGAGGTAGAGAACGTCCTCAGGCACCGTGAATTCGACAGTCGCCTTGTTCTCCGTTGCGGCAGTGGCATAGGCAGGAGCCTCGCTGTAGGTTCTGGTGGACTTGTCGGAGCCAAGTGCCACGAAGCCTATCTTCCAGCCTGCCTTCGAGGCATCGGGAGCGACGGTATTGTAGCCGGGGGCATCGGGAAGTCCGACGAATTCAGCCTTCACGGTCTCCCCCTTCTTGAAGGAGCCGAGACGGATGACATTGAAGCCTGTTGCCTCAAGGCAGTCGGAAGTGTCTGACATCCAGTAGCCGTCGGCATCCCTCGATGCATTCCAGCGGAAAGCGTTCAGGTGGTTCACGCCGTCCTCGCGGAGACGGTCGATGTCCCATGTGACTGCATGGGAAGCATAGTCGTAGATCTCGTCGTTGAGCTGGTCATTGTCTATGCCATAGACCTTCATGTATGTCTGGAGGGCATCATTCGGCTGCCTGGCCTCGTGCCATACTGACGCAACGGCATCGATGCCGCGCTTCTCGGCCCAGTAGTACTGCAGGTAGTAGCTTCCGTAGCGCATCGCCTCGTGGAGGAAGTGACGGTTGGCCTCATCGCAGAAATTCGAGAAATAGTAGTCGTTCAGAGCCTCTTCAGGGCACATCAGGGCTGCATTCCACTGGGCGCACTGCTCCCAGAATGTGCTTGCCTGGCCGGTGTTGTAGCGGAAGGAAGCGGCATAGATGTCGCTGATCAGTCCGTTGAGCTTCAGGTCGCACGCAACCTGGTACTGGAAGGAATGGCCGATCTCATGGGCCACCGTGGAGCGGCTGTTGGCAGCTTCGGGGTTGATCCAGAGGCAGCCGGTGATGTTGTCGTCAGGGCCGGATCCATAGGCAGCCCATTCGGTCTGGTGCCAGAGGTAGATCTGGAACTTGTACTTGTCGAGGTAGGACTTTTCCGCATCAGTGAAATGCGCGAACTTCAGCACGTCGATGTAGTATTTGTAGATCTGCTCGCACCAGTCAAGGAAAGAGTCCAGGTCCACATGGTATGGCGAAGCGGCTTCTGAAGGAGTCTCCGCGCCGTAGTCAGGATCCCAGAATATGATGAAGTGCTCCGACTGCTTGCTGCGGACAAAGGAATAGAAGCTCGAGCTTTCGAGAGGATCATGGAAAGTGTTGCTCCTGTTCCAGTTGCGCCCGACCGTATTGAACTCGGAGCCCATGTAGATCTTGTCATAGTCCTGGACATCTTCGGGGCGCAGTTTCTTGTCGCCGACGCCAGCCTTCTGGCTGACAGCGATTTCCTTCTCCGCAGACCCGGACTTGATCGTAATCACTGCCGTCCTTTCCTCGTCGGAGGTGTTCTGCTTGGCAGACACCTTGATCTTGTATTCCTTGTCGGAATCGCCGCTCTTGGGGTCAATCGTAAGCCAGACCTTGTCTACTGACGCGGTCCATGAATAAGAGGACTTGACTGTCAGCACGGCACTGCCGGAGGCAGCCCCGAAGGAGATCTCCGTCTTGTCCACGGCAATCTCACCCTTGATATCGTCTTCCCCACTGTCGCTCTTGCAAGAAGAGACTGCAAACACGGCCACAAGAACGGCCGGAAGCAGATAGAGTAACTTCTTCATATCCTGATTTCAAATTTCTTTAGAAAAGCACGTCCATCGGAACACAGTCGTAGCGTGCTCCGTTCGGGCCCCACAGGTCGATCTTCTTGTGCTTGCTGATCTGCTGATTTGTCTCCGGGAAATATTCGCTGATGATCTCATACAGGCCCGGGTCATATTCCTTCAGCTCCTCGCGGGTGTTGACCCAGTTGTGCTTGCCGTCAGGCTCCTTCATCTCGGCGTTGACGTTGAACCAGTCCTGCACTCCTTCTGCCCAGTACTCGGCCAGATCGGTCTCAGCATAGGTATTGTGCCACTTTCCTTCGGCGACAGCCTTCTGGCGAGCCGCCTCCAGACGGTCATTTATGTCGGGCTCGACTCCGTAGATGCCGACCAGGTTGATGGCATGGGAGAATTCATGGATGAGGATGTCCTCGGCGTGGTACTTGTCGATCTGGTATCCGAGAATGTTCTCCTCGGCGCCGCTCGTCATTATGCCGCCAAGGCCTCTTGCACGAAGATCCCAGTTGTAGACTATGTCAGTGTCCTTCACATGGTTGCGCATGTCCCTGTACTCGGGAATGTCGTAGGTTCCCTCGTAGCGGGCCATGATGGCGACGCGGACGCCTGCCTTGCGCATGCTCTGCATGATTTCCGGTGAGAGCATGCATGTCATGGCATAGAGGGTTTTGTGGGCCTGGACGAGACAGCTGTCGGGCACGCGCCAGGAAGAGATCAGAGGAAGTCCGTTGACGTTGACGTACTTGCTGTAGAACGGATCAAGTTTCAGGGAATCGGGAGGAGTGGTGATGACGCACTCGGGAATCTGGATTTCATCTTCCGGAGCAACTTCTGCCACGGGTTCAGCAGCCTTGTTGCCACTCTTGCAGCCTGCCAGCATGAGGAGGGCGGCCGCAATAAGGAGAACTTTCTTCATTTTGGTAATGGTTAGTTGGTGTTTTGGGTTATATCTATCAAAGTTAGTGATTCACTGCAATAAATCCAAGAAAAAAAGGCCGGCCAATATGAAATTGGCCGACCTTGATCACAAAGGAATAGTCTGATTACTCGACGTACTTGATAGTAACCGTGAACGGAATGCCGCAGCAGATGTTGTGGGAGACAACCACATCTCCGGCATTGCGAGTCACATTGGGGCCGGCGCCGATAACGAATGCACCGACGCAGTTAACCTCAGCCATCGCTGACTCGGAATAGTTCATCCACCAGTATCCGGCTCCGGTGTTCCAAGCGCCGGCAGAACCATCAGCCTTGACCCACTCTCCGGGGATTCCGGCGGAGCCGAAAGCATTCCAGCCAGTCACCTCGGTCTCGGTTCCATCCTCGCCTGCAACCTTCAGCTTGTTCCCTTCGGCGTCAGTCGGATAGAACTCGTCGAAAGTCGTGGTGGTGATGTCCTTGCCGATGATGTCGGTGAAGATGCCAAGGTCGAACTTGACATAGCCTACGCGGTATGGGCCGCCATACCATCCTGCAACATCATAAGTTACCTGATCTTCGCCTTCACCCTCGACTTCGCCAGCCTCATGGTACTTGATGTCAGAACCCTCGAGCTTGGCAAGTTCAGCGAACGAAAGTTCAGCCTCAAAGCTGATGCCTTCCTTGGCAATCTTCCAGGTAAGCGGGAAAGCAGACTCATTGTCACGGTCGAGCTTGAGATTTGCCGTACCTGACAAAGCGGTCTGGGGATCGCTGTGGTCGAAGCCGTCGTCATCGCTCTTCGGATAGGAGATGCTGATGTCGAAATCGCAAGTTCCAGCGCTGAGAGTCAGCACATTGTGAAGCTTGATGGTAAGACCTGAGCACTTGGCATAGTTGCTGGGGTTTCCGCCAACCAAGAACAGTCCGGGATTCTTCTCGTAGTCCATGTCATAGGTTATTTCATTACCCTTCTTGTCGGTCTTGCCTCCCCAGATATACCACTGCCAGAAGAAGACGCCGCCGGAACCACTGGCCTTGCCGGTCTCATCGACCCACATGCCGGGCTTGTAGGAAGTCATCTCATCGACGGCGGAGCCATCGGGATTGTAAGCAACGAAAGTGGACTCATCGAGCTCGCCTACGAACTGGTCGAGGAGAGTGTTGATTTTATCAACGGGGAGAGTGAAGTAGCCGAAGCCCCAAGGCTGCTTGTCCATGAGCATCTTCAGGTCTTCTTCGGTTACCTGGATATCGACTGCGATCTTACTCTTCTCGCATTTATAGGCATAGGTGCTGGAGAGAGTAACACCCTCGACGTTGCTCGTCAGCTTGCCGCTGCCCTCTACGACCTCCGAGGGGACGGGCAGGTACTCCCACTCAAGCCCTCCGGGGTTCTCATCCGTAACATCGGTGCAGCCGACCAGAGCCAGAGCTGCAAGTGCAGATATCAATAATGTCTTTTTCATCTCAATTCGCTATTTTGAATCAGTTCCAACATAACCCGGATTCTGCTTGATATTCGGGTTGCTCTGCAGGACCTCAAGAGGAATCGGGAACAGGGCCGTATGGTCATCAGCCTCGGGCTCGTGGTTGAACCAGCCTCTATTGGTGAAGGTGCCGAAACGGATCATGGTTGTACGGCGGATTCCTTCAAGACAGAACTCCCAACCCCACTCGTCGTACATTCCGCCGAACGGAATCACGTCGTTGTCATGGGCGCCCTTTACTCTCTTCTGGGAAGACTCGAGTTCAGCTACGACATCGTCCCAGTTGTGGGAAGGATCGTGGCTCTCCCACATTTCCTTCGTAAGAGCACCCCAGGTGAGGGTACCATAGTCCATCTTGGAATTGCCCTGGAGGTCGGCGAGGGTAACGGTGCGGCCTACACGTGCGTCAACAGCGTTTACTGCAG
>CAYTXA010000106.1:0-5198 GCA_964440865.1 uncultured Muribaculaceae bacterium
CAGCGTGCTGCACAGGAGCCCTTCAATGAAATTTACTTTCATAGACTGTTTTAGTAATAGGGTTATTGTAATAGTAGTATAACGTGATCTCCGATCAGCGGTTAGTTATTTAGGGTAGGGTCGCGTTGCCAGGGCCTTTTGCAGCACCCAGCGAAATCTAATATAGAAGATTCGGCAAAGGAATACAAAGGATTTATGAAAAAATGGACGAATTTCTTGCAATATGGACTATTGTACAAAAATGGTATTTCGGGTCACTGGGTTACATATTCCTGAAGATATGGTAACATGGAGAAAGTCGGGAGGACAAGTAGTCCGAAAAAATTTTATTTTAGTGCTGGAAAAATTATAGTGAAATGAAATCATTCAGATTGTTCCTCGTGCTGGCTCTTGCCATGCTCTTCTCCGGCGTCCTCTGTGCGCAGGAGAAGGTCACTGAGAAGTGGCTGAAGGAAAACTACAGCAAGCGTGAGGTGATGATCCCGATGCGTGACGGCGTCGGCCTCTTCACCAGTATCTATGAACCGGTCGACCCCGTGACCCGCAAGCCTCTCGAAGGCAGACCTATCATCATGGAAAGGACTCCCTACGGGACCGCTCCGTATGGGCTTGAGAACTATGATATGTCCATGACGCGCAGCGGGAGCATCTATGCCGCCAACAAGTATATAATTGTGAACCAGAGCGTCAGGGGAACTTTCATGAGCGAGGGTGATTATGTTCAGGTGCGTCCGCTTGCCAATTCCGCCGAGCCCGGCATGCCTGCCGAGACCCACGTCGACGAGGCGACGAACACCTATGACTCTGCCGAATGGCTTGTCCACAACACCCATTCCAACGGAAACATTGGCCTCAAGGGAGTTTCCTACCCAGGTTTCTATGCCGCCATGGCAGGGCTTTCCGGACATCCCGCGGTCAAGGCCGTTTCTCCCCAGGCGCCTGTAACCGACTGGTTCAGGGGCGACGACATGCACCACAACGGCGCGTATTTCCTTGCGGACGAGTTCACGTTCGGTGTCTCCTTCTACCGCAAGCGCCAGGGCCCGACGATGCACTGGCAGCCGTCCCTCGTGGACATTGACGGAGACATCTACGAATGGTTCAAGAGACCGATCTGGGACATCCTCGGCCCGTGCCTGGATTCCCTCTCTTTCCTGAAAGAGGGTGTCAGCCATCCCAATTTCGACTCGTTCTGGGAGGCCCGCGACGCGTCGCTAAGCCTTCGCAACATGAAACCGGCCGTTATGGTGGTCGGCGGACTGTTCGATGCCGAGGACTGCTACGGTGCGCAGAGGATGTACAAGACTATAAAGGTCCTTTCCCCGTCCACCGACCTCTATTTCGTAGAAGGCCCGTGGTCCCATGGCGGATGGCATGACGCAGGCTTCAACAGCCTGTCCGGATCCTATTTCGGAGAGAACACCTCCGAGTACTATATGGAGAACATCGAATACCCCTTCTTCGCGCATTACCTCGAAGGGAAACCTCTCGAAATGGCTTCCGTCAACGTCTATCCTTCGTTTGCAATGGCAGTGCCCGTGAAGAAGGACAGGAAAGACTGCGACTGGCCCGAGCGCTGGGTATCCTACTCGTCATGGCCTCCCAAGTTTGAGAGCCAGGAAATCTATCTCCACGACGGCAGGCTTTCCTATATTGCGGATGCCGGTGCCAGCGTGACCTACCATTCCGATCCTTCCGACCCGATCCCATATTACGAGGAGCCCACAACTCGCCGCAATACTGGCTACATGGCTGGAAACCAGGCCTATTGCTCCAGCAGGAAGGACGTCGCGACTTTCTACGGGGATTACTGCAAGGATTCGCTTGTGCTCGCGGGCCCGGTTTCCGTCCATATCGACGCATCCTCCACGGGCACTGACGCGGACTTCATCGTCAAGCTGATCGATGTCCGCCCCGACGGATACCAGATGCTTGTGCGTGCTGAGGTCATGCCGGCCCGCTTCAGGGAGAGCTTCCGCACTCCGAAGGCAATCACTCCCGGAGAGAAATTCTCCGTGGACTGGAGCATGAACGACATCTGCCATGTCGTCCTCCCGGGACACAGGCTCATGGTCCAGGTCCAGAGTTCCTGCTTCCCGCTGATTGCCATGAATCCGCAGACATTCCTCGAGAACCCCTACAAGGCTGTCGCCGGGGACTACAAGCCCTCGGACATTACAATCTACGGCGATTCCTTCGTCACGATTCCGGTTTCCGCGCTGCCGGAGTAGGAGATAGACCTATCTGAGACTGGAAGGCAGGGAAAAGAGGTACTTCCGGATGTTTTCGAACGAATCCTCCGCAACTGTCTTCCAGAAATTGTCGTAATGCTGCTGGTGGTCGTCGCCGGCGACATCGCTGATGATCCTGATGCTCTGGAATGGGATTTCCCTGAGGCAGCAGACCTGCGCAAGCGCAGCTGATTCCATGTCGCAGGCGATTCCTTCCGGGAAATGCCCCAGGATCCTGTCCGCCTCTTCCTCCGTGCTGACGAACCAGTCGCCGCTGCACAGAAGTCCGCCATGCGCTCCGAGCGTCAGGGCCTTGGAATACAGGGTCCTGTCACAGACGAACCGCTCCGTCAGACCTTGTACCTGACCGAGGGCATTCCCTTCGCCGCACCAGACATCGTGGTAGACTATTTTGTCGGCAGCAACTACGTCCAGTGACTTAAGGTCATGGCTCAGTCCGCCGGCTACCCCGGTGCTGATTATGCAGTCCGGGTGTTCCTTGTCGATAAGTTCCACGGCTCCGACGGCGGCATTGACCTTGCCGATTCCGCTCCGGCGCAGCACGACATCGTTCTCTCCGATTCTTCCGTCAGGCCTTCCGCCCAGAAGCTTTACTATCTGGGCGTATTCCTGGTCGAGGGCGACAATTACTCCAATCTTCATGATCCAACTTTATATATATCCGGCAAAATTACTAATTTTGAGTAACAAACATAACTGCTGAAATGCACTCTAAACTTACCCTAACTATCGCAGCGGCTGCCCTTTCCGCTTTCGTCGGATGCACGGGCAGCCAGGTCAGGACCGCCAAGACGGACTATGACCTTGACTATTCAGTTTCCTTCGAACCGTCCTCGCATTATATAGATGTAAGGATGAACTATGTCCCGAAGGGCGCAGTCCCCGACAGCGTTTTCCTGAAGATGGCAGTTTGGTCCCCGGGATACTACAAGATCATCGATTTCCCGAAGTACCTGACCGATTTCTCCGCTTCCGGAAAGGACGGATCGGCCCTTGGCTGGAAGAAGGTCGGGAAGAACGGATGGAAAGTCGCCGGAGCTGACACCGTAAGCGTTTCCTACCGCGTGTTTGCGGACGAGCAGTCCGTAGTCAACAGCCGTGTCGAGGACAGTGTCGCCTTCATCGCTCCCGCCGGCGTGTTCATGTATGTGGACGGAGACGTAGACCATCCTGCGGATATCAGGTTCTCTCTCCCCGCCGAGTGGAAGAAGATCTCCACGGCTCTTCCCGCCAAAGATTCTTCCAGCAGGGAGTACACGTCCCCGAACTTCGACGTGCTTTTCGACTCTCCTCTCCTGATCGGAAACCAGTATACGAAGACCATTTCCCACAACGGACATGACTATGAGTTTGCGCTAGAGACGCCCAAGGGCTTCGAAGAGAGCCCGATAGCGGGAGATTTCCTGAAAGCAGTCGACGAGGCTGTCAAGATGTTCGGAGGGAAGACCGCATACGACAGCTACCATCTCCTGCTCCTGCGCGCGGGCGGCGGCGGACTCGAGCATCAGGCTTCCCAGGCAGATTACACTGCGGGCCACTGGGACTTCGACACCAGGGCGGAATACCTTTCCATCCTGCATTTCCTTGTCCACGAGTATTTCCACAACTACAACGTCAAGGCTATCAGGCCCATAGAGCTCGGGCCGTTCGACTATGAGAAGGAGGTATATACTCCTATGCTCTGGGTCAGCGAAGGCTTCTCTGTCTACTATGAAGCCCTGCTTCTCGTGCGTGCCGGCATTGAGACCGAGGACGAATTCCTCAATTTCATCTCCGACTACATCAGGACAATCGAGGGCTCGGAAGGCCAGCATCACATGAGCCTCCGCCAGAGCAGCTACGATATCTGGCTGAATTTCTTCAACATGAACGCCAACCGCAGGGAGACCGTCATATCCTATTATGACAAGGGCCCTGTGCTGGGACTTCTCTTTGATTGCACGATCAAGACCATGACGAACGGCGAAAAGAGCCTCGACGACCTCATGCGCCTGCTCTACGACAGATACTATGAGGAGAAAGGCCGCGGATTCTCCGAGACTGAGTTCTGGCAGGCCGCCCAGGAGGTGGCAGGCGGCGACGTCTCTCTTCTCCGCCGTTACGTCGACACGACCGACGGAATCGACTACGAATCCATCCTCGGACCTGCCGGTCTCTCGCTCGATCGCTCGACCTGGACATTGTCCAGAAAATGAGCCTGATAGGGGTTCCAAGAACCGTTTTTTGTCTCATGCCCCAGCCTTGACAGGTTGGGGTTTTTCGTTTTTTACCCAGAAATAATTTGGAAATGGCCTGGGAAAAAGGTAAATTTGGAATATTATAAACCGATAATGCTATAGTTTAAAACTGTTGACCTAACTAAACGACCAACCAAACCATGCAAAGACTGACAATGCTTTCGGCCACGTTGATGGCTGCACTTATGCTGCTCTCCAGCTCTTGCTCGAAGGAACACTACGACCCCGCCAACGGCGGCGGCAACAAGGGAGGACAGGAGCAGAAACTGCCTGACGGCGTGAAAGAAAACGGCGAGTGGATGTCGACCTCGTACATGGGCTTCACCTTCAACATAAGGAAGTCTGTCTACAACACTGCTGCCGCACAGGAGGCATCGGACATGATGAAGGCGAACCTGAAGGAAATCAGCGAGCTGATGCCGGAGAAGTTCGTGGAGAATGCCAAGAAGCACGTCATCTGGCTTGAGAAGGACCTCACGGACGGCGCGGCATGGTTCCATGCCGGCAGCGGATGGCTCGCCGACCAGTACAAGACCGACAAGAGGTACATTCCCGAAAAGGCGAACTGCGTCGAAATGTGCAACTATGTCCATTATGTGGAGTGGACGCGTCAGAACCAGCCTTTCATGGTTCTCCACGAGATGTGCCACCAGTACCACTGGACCGTGCTCCCGAATGCATTCGACAATGCCGATGTCCTTGACGCGTA
>CAYTXA010000106.1:5208-7453 GCA_964440865.1 uncultured Muribaculaceae bacterium
CGTCTCGCTGCCCGCAACGGCAACGGCCACCAGAGGATATACATAGAGCACTACGAAGACACCTACAATGCGAGGCTCGATGCCACGACGAACCAGCAGGAGTACTTCTCCGAGATCTGCGAGGCGTACTGGGGCCAGAACGACTACTATCCCTTCGACTACTATGACCTCAAGGCATACGACAAGAAGGGTTTCGCCCTGATGGAGAAAGTCTGGGGCAAGAGGAATCTTCCGACAACACGTCCCGCAGACTGGCCATATTTCGGCCTCGACTCTGTCCCGTCGAACAAGTAAAACCCAAATCCCAAAATAAGTTCAACTAAACAATGCCAACGAAATGAAAAAGCTTCACGTTTTTTTCACTGTTCTGGTATTATTGTGCGTTTCCGTCACGGTATCCGCCCAGAATATCAATCTGAAGGGTACTGTCAAGGATGCGTCCGGCAACCCGGTAGTGGGTGCCAGCGTACTTCTTGAGGGGAATGCCACGACCTATACCATGACTGACGCCAATGGCTCCTACCAGCTGTCTGTACCCGCAGACGGCAACCTGGAGTTCAACTGCCTGGGCTACAAGGGCGCCAGGATTCCTGTCAACTCCAGGGCGGTCATCGACGTAGTTCTCGAAGTGGACACTGAGATGCTCGACGAGACCATCGTCGTCGCCTACGGTACTGCATCGAAGTCCTCCTTCACCGGATCTGCTTCCGTAGTGAAGAACGAGTCCCTCGAAAAGATCTCGACGTCCAACGTCACCAACGCCCTCCAGGGCCTCAGCGCCGGTGTGCAGGTCATCAACAGCAGCGGTCAGCCTGGCGATTCAGGATCCATCAGCATCCGCTGTATCGGATCCATGAACGCTTCCAGCTCTCCTCTCTATGTCGTCGATGGTGTTGCATACTCCGGCTACGTGAATGCGATTTCCACCAATGATATCGAGTCCATCACCGTCCTGAAGGATGCATCTGCAACCGCTCTTTACGGTTCACGTGCTGCCAACGGCGTCATCATGATCACGACGAAGAAGGGTACGAGCGAGAACGGCAAGATCACATTCCGTTCCAGCCTTGGATTCGCTTCTCTCGCTGTCCCGATGCCCCGCCAGCTCGACCCGACCGAGTACGCCCAGATCACATGGCGTGCCATCCAGCAGGCCAACATCGACGGCGGAATGGACTATGCCGAGGCAAGCGCAGCTGCTGCAGCTACCCTCGCCAATGAGCTGAAGATCAACCCCTGGCCCACCGACAAGATCATCGATGCAGACGGCAACCTGCTCGTCTCCAACGACGACCTTCTCTGGTATGCGGACTGGAGGAACGAGCTGATCAAGGTCCGTCCCCGCCAGGAATACAACCTCGACTTCAGCGGAAGGAAGGGCGACACCCAGTACTTCTTCTCCGGCAGCTACCTGAACGACCGCGGTATCTTCACGACCCAGAAGTTCGAGCGTGTTTCGGGCCGTTCCAACGTCTCCACGAAGATCAAGCCCTGGCTCGAGTTCGGCACCAACACCTCCTTCGCCCACAGCCTCACCGATGCGCCGGCATCCGACGGAGTCGTATGGTTCCTCCGTACCGTGCCTTCCACGTACAACATCTATAAGTACGACTACACGACCAACGCCTACGCCCGTGATTCCGAAGGCAACAAGATCTATGAGTACGGCTCCGACCGCCCCAACTGGGCTGGCTGGAACCTTCTCGCAGATGCCAAGTACAACAGCTACGTCACCAATGTAGACCAGATCTCCACCCGTGACTACCTCGACTTCAAGATCATGAACGGGCTCAACTTCCGCAGCACCCTTTCCCTCGACTACTACATCACAAAGTACGACGGATACGGCAGCGCTGAATACGGCAACTCGGCCGGCGAGGGCGGAAATGCCCAGAAGTCCTACGACCGCAACGTCGCGACTACATGGACGAACCTCCTTACCTGGAACCGCGACTTCGGCGAGCACAACGTCAGCGTAATGCTTGGCGAAGAGAGCTTCAGCCGCAACGTCACCGGCGTTTCCGCAGGGCGCAAGGGCTTCCCGTTCGGAGGCCTCAAGGAACTGAGCGCGGCGGCAACTCCCGACTACTCGACCTCCTACGAGGACAACTACAGGCTTCTGTCCTTCTTCTCCCGTGCCGAGTACAACTATGCAGACAAGTACTACGTATCCGGATCTGTCCGTACCGATGGCTCCTCCAGGTTCGCAAAGTCGTCCCGCTGGGGTACATTCTGGTCCGTCGGC